>PMXQ01000095.1 GCA_003171065.1 Chloroflexota bacterium | reverse complement strand
GACAAGACCCTGGTTTGCCAGGATTGCAACCAGGAGTTCGTCTTCAGCGCGAGCGAGCAGGCTTTCTTCGCTGAGCGACAGTTCAGCGAGCCGCGCCGCTGCCCCACGTGCCGCGCCGCCCGCAAGGCACAGCGCGGTGATTTCGGTGGCGGTTCCCACATGGGTGGTGGTGGCGGCGGCCGCGGTGGCTACTCCTCCGGCCCGCGTGAGATGTTCTCGGCGACGTGCTCGAGCTGCGGCCGCGAGGCCCAGGTCCCGTTCCGCCCGAGCGGCGCCAAGCCGGTCTACTGCAGCGACTGCTTCACTGCCCGTCGCGGGTAGCACTCGGCCGAAAGGCCACAGCGCAAGACGAGAGCCCGGCGATTTCGCCGGGCTCTTTCGATGTACGCCCGGCATGAGCAGCAGCTTGAAGGTGAAAGTCCTTTGGGAACCGAGGTGGTACGAAACCCTAGCCGGAGGCAACGGCGTCACCGTGAAGGTGAGGTCTGAAGGAAGCCCGAGGCAAAGCTCNNACCGCATACGAGGCTGGGCAGCCTGGATGAGCCGGCATTGCACGGTGACGTCCGCGACCACCAAGGGGCTGTCAGGTAAATGCGGCGGGGCTGGAGCGAAGGCGGCTGCCCTTATCCGGGGAGACCTCGCCGGGTGAGGAGCGATCCGGCCGTCCTCATCGCAAGGTGGGAGCGGACCGGCGAGGAGTCAGCAGCGGCCATAGTACCGGCGGGGATCGAGATCGCCGGGAAGGGCCAAACGTCAGTCCGAGGGACGACCCGGACAGACTCGCGACCGGCGCTACGACCGCAGTCAACCCGTCTTCATGATGGGTCTGCATCCGGAGAACGACGGTGAAGCCGCCGCGTCCGGGTACAGAGCGCAGCGCCGAACCGGCGTCTCCGCAAACCACCCCTCACCCCGCCCGAGCAGACGATCTCTGGGAGGTCTTCCTCTCGCGAGACAACCTCGCCCGGGCGCTCCGGCGCGCCGAGGTCAACCGCGGCGCCTCGGGTCACGACGGCATGAGCACAGCCGAACTCCGGCCGCATCTCAAAGCCACCTGGCCCGCTCTCCGCGCATCTCTCGACGCAGGCACATACCGACCCAGCCCAGCCCGACGGTCACTGACCGCTTTCTCCAGCAAGCGTTGAGTCAGGTTCTGTCTCCGCTCTTCGAGCCGTCGTTCTCGGACCACAGCTTCGGCTTCCGGCCGGGACGGAGTGCCCACCAGGCGGTGCAAGCCGCAAGGCAGGCAATCGAAGACGGGCAGACCTGGGTCGTCGATGTCGATCTGGACCGGTTCTTCGACCGGGTTCAGCACGACGCCCTCATGGCCAGAGTGGCTAGGAAGGTCGGCGAACGGCGGATCTTGAAACTGATCCGCCGCTATCTCGATGCCGGGGTCATGGTCGCCGGCGTGAAGGTCGCGACAGAGGAGGGGACGCCCCAGGGCTCACCTCTCTCACCTCTGCTCGCGAACATCATGCTCGACGACCTTGATCACGAGCTGGAAAGGCGGGGTCACTCCTTCGTCCGCTATGCCGACGACCTTCGGGTCTACGTGGCCAGCGAGCGAGCGGCTCAACGAGTACTCGATGGCATCACGGTCTTCGTGGAACGGCGGCTCCACCTGCAGGTGAACCAGGCCAAGAGCGGCATATCCCCGGCAACTGTCCGGGGCCTGCTCGGTTTCGGCTTCTTTGCGCGCGATGGCGGGATCAGAGTCAGGCTCGGGCCAAAGGCGAAGACTCGTCTACGTGCCCGGTTACGCGAACTCACCGACCGTCACCGCTCGATCTCCATGCCGATCAGGATCGCGCAGCTCAACCGGTTCCTCGCTGGGTGGACCGCCTACTTCGCGCTGGCCGAGACGCCCTCGGTCTTCGATGAGTTCGACGAATGGCTCCGCCGCAGATTGCGCCAGGTCCGCTGGAAGGAATGGAAGACCTGTGGCGCTAAGCGCCGCAACCTCCGGGCGCTCGGCATCCCAGATTGGCAGGCCCGCCAGTGGGCGGCCAGCCGGAAGGGTTACTGGCGCCTCGCGGGTTCCGCTCCGCTCCAGCGCGCGATGCCGATCAGCTACTGGACCGATCTTGGTCTGGGGCCGATAGGCGTTCGTGTCCGTCGTCTTCGGGAGCACTGGCGAACCGCCGGATGCGGACCCGCATGTCCGGTGGTNNGGCCCCTACCCGATTCTCTGGCGAACTGCCGATTGCCCGACGAACCGCCGATTGCCCGGCGAACCGCCAATTGCCCGGCGAGCCGCCGCCTGGCCGCTGGGCCGGCGTGCCTTGGGCCGCTACTTGGCGAGCAGGGTCTGCAGCAGCTGCGCCGTCACGGTCTGGGTCTTCGTCCACTCGTCGTTGGTGAGGATGACGATAGTGATGCCGTAGTCCGGCAGATACCACATCGCCGACCAGAAGCCGTCCAGATGGCCCCGGTGACCCCAGGCCATCTGCTTGGCAATCGTGGTCCGCTCGAAGCCGTATCCGTATGGGTAATTGGTGTACGGAATCGTCGGCGACACGTCGATCATCGAAGCCAGCTCCGCCTCGTCGAGCACGCCGCCGCCGTAGAGGGCGGAGGCCCAGCGTGCCAAGTCGGAGGCGGTCGAGACGAACCCGCCCGAGGTCCCCGCCACCGTCGCCTCGGAGTTGTAGGGCAGCATCTTCTGGCCGACCGACACGTCCCGCGGCTGGCTCGCTGTGTTCATGTAGCCTTGGGCGAAGTTGGTGGTGGCGACCTTCTCCTCGGGCTGGAACCAGGTGTTCTTCATTCCCAGCGGGTCGAGGAACTCCGACCGAACGAGCGAGGCGATGGTCTTGCCGGTCACCTTCTCGATCACGACGCCCAGCAGGATGTAGTTGGTGTTGGAGTAGTGGTAGCCGCGCCCCGGGGCGAAATAGGGCTTTCCGATCCCGGCCAGCACCTGGGCCACGGTCCAGATCCTGCTCGGGTCCGAAGTGATGGCGTTGTCCGTGCTCGTCGAGTCGAAAACGTCGCGGATGCCGCTGCGATGGTCGAGCAGCTCGCTCAACGTGATGTGACTGGCGTTGGGAAACGTGGGCACGTACTTGGACAGGGGGTCGGTGAGGCTGATCGTGCCCTGCTCGGCCAGCCTCAAGGCCAGGGCCGCCACGAAGGTCTTGCTGATGCTGCCAACCGAGAAGAGAGTGTTGGCGGTGACCGGCGTCTTGCTCGACAGGATGGCCGAGCCGGACTGGCCGGTCCACATCGATCCATCCGGGAACACCACTGCCGCCGAAATGCCGGCGAGCTTGCCGCTGGCCCGAACGGCGTTGAGCGCCGCCTGCAGGTTGGCCGCTGTCTTGGAGTCGAGCTGTGCGGCCGGGGCAGTGGCGGGTGGCTCCGGCTGCGACGTCGGAACGGGGTAGATCGCCAGGACGGACGGTGTCGGTGTGCCGGTGGATGCCGGTGTGCCGGTGGGCGTGGTCGCGACGCCGGGCGTCGGGCTCCCTGAGCGGGGTGGCGTCGGGGTGGTGCTGCCACACGCGGCGACGGCCACGACGATGGCCATGCCGACTGCAAACGCTCGCCCGGCAACGCGGAAGGATGGTCTCGATTGGTCGGACACGCCGCCATCATGCAACAGCCAAGCGCGAGTTGTCCGGCGCACGCATCCGGAAGCAGCGACCCGGGCTTGATCGGCGACCCCGACCAGGTCGGCCGGGGTCGGGCTTGCGTCTGTCTGGGCCGGGCGGACGCGGCCTAGGTGCCGGGCTTGAGACCCGCGCGCTCGCCTAGTTGCGCCCGCCACCGCCGAAGATGCGGAGAAGCATCAGGAAGATGTTGATGAACTCGATGTAGAGAAGGATCGCGCCCAGGACGGAGGCCTTCTCCATGGAGCCGGTCCGCGCCGCGAACTCGCCCTTGGAGATCCGCTGCGTCGTCCATGCCGCCAGCGCCGTGAAGATCACCACGCCCACGACGGACAGGACGAGATCCAGCGTGGAGCTGTGGACGAGGAACCCGTTGATCAGGAACGCGAAGAAGAGGCCCCAGGCGCCCATGAAGAGATAGGCGCCCATGCTTGCCAGGGAGCGACGGGTCACGATGCCGTAGAGGGCGGCGCCGCCGAACGCGGCAGAGGCGGAGATGAAGGCCTGGACGACCGACATCGGGTTGCCGTTGGCGGTGGCGTAGTACCAGACCCAGACGCCGATTGTCAGGCCCATCAGGGCTGCATACACGAAGAAGAGAGCAAGGGCCACGCCGGCGTTGAGGCGGCGGATGCCCCACTGGATCCCGAGGCCCAGGCCGAGCTGGGCGATCAAGAGCGGAATGAGCCAGTCGGCGACCGATTGGGTGAGGCTCAGGTTGCTCTGGACGATCCAGGCGATCATGCCGCTCAGCAGTACGCCGAGGAACATCCACAGGAACGCGTCGATGAGGAACCTGTTGGCGAGTTGAGCTGTCGGGCGAACGCCCAGCCGCTCCGGCGAGTAGTCGTTGTACACCGATGTCCTCCGCTTGAGGTTTGATCCAGGCTGACAGCCGAATGGCCCATCGCCCTCTGCGGGCGATCCCGACGGTCGCGCGCTGGTTCGATCCTACGCCACGCGGGCGCCCTTGTGGCGCGCTCCCGCCGTAACTCCCGGCGAAGCCGCCGGCCACCGTGGCCGGCGCGGCGTGTCAGCGGTCCTGGTGCGCCTTCGACGGTGTGGCGGCGCGCGACTCGCCCTGTTCGGCGGCCCGGGCCAGGATCCAGAGCAGGTCCGCGAGGCGGTTTAGATACGGCACGAGCTGGTCGTCGGGGAGTGGCTCGGCCTTGCGGACCGCGACGGCTCGCCGCTCCGCCCGGCGCACGATCGTCCGCGCCAGCTCCAGCGAGGCCGAAAGACGCGTCTCGCCCGGCACGACGAACTCCCTGGGAAGCGTAACGTGCTCCTCGGTGTCGTCGAGCAGCGCGTCGAGACCGCTCACCATCTGCGCGGTCACTCGCGTCTCACCGGGGCGCTGGCGGTCGGCGGCGCCGGGGGCCGTGGCAAGCTCGGCGCCCGCGACGAAGAGTTCGCGCTGAACGCGGAGGAGTACCTCCGGCAGCCCGGCGATGACGCGCGGCAATGTTCCGTGCTCGGCCTTGACCGCGAGCTCCGCGCGAGCCAGCCCCAGCGCCGCGATCGCCTCGTCGATGGCCCCGAAGGCCTCCGTCCGCGGGTCGTCCTTGGAGATGCGGTCGCCGCCGAAGAGGAGCCCGGTCGTCCCGTCGTCGCCGCGTCCGGTGGCCACGGCCGATTTGCGCCTGGGCTCAGTCATCCCCTGTCCTTTCGAAGACAATCTGCATGCGTGGACTATCTGCCGAGGCCGCCTGCTCGCGGTCGAAGTCGGTGCAGGTTAGCAGGGGCATCAATCCGCACCCGCTCGCAAGCCGGGATATCTCCTGGGGCGTGAAGAGTTGCCACTCGAAACACTCAGTTGCACGGCGGTCGTAGGTCAGCTTCACCAACAGACGGTTCCCATGCATGGCTTTGTCTTCCCTGATCTCCACCCCGTTCCGCTGGAACTCCCCGACACCCTGGTGCGCTTCCCAGAACCCGCGGTGGTAGATGTCAAGGATGAACCGTCCGCTGGGATTGAGGATGGCGCGGACTTGCCTGAGTATGTCCGCGTTGGTCTGCTCGTCAAAGTACCCGTAGCTTTGCCACAGGTTCAGCACGGCGCCAAAGTGGGTAGGTAGATCGATGAGGTGACGCATATCCCACTTCAGTAGAACTGTGTCGCCCTTCACCCTTGCCCTGGCCTTCTCCAGGGCGGAATCGTTCAGGTCGATGCCGGTCACCGAATACCCCGCCCCGGCCATCAGCTGCACGTGCCTGCCTTCCCCACAGCAAACGTCCAGAACAGTTTTGAACGCTGGGAGAGGAAGTTGCTGCGTCAGGAAACTGGCTTCCAGCGCGCTTTGTGCCGGCTGGATCGATTCCAGGAACACCGCGAACCACAGATCCGAGTAGGAATCAGCTGCAACTTCGCGTTCGAGCTTGTCGGGCATGGTCCGCTCGATCGATCTAGGGCCTTACCACATCAGGCCGGCTTCGCGCGGATCCCACCGCTCGGCCAGCAGCGTGACTTTGACCGGATGCTCGAGCACCGACTCGGCCTGGTCCCTGATCTGCTGGACCATCGAGCCGGCGTATGGGCAGAACGGGGTCGTCAGGACCATCTTGATCTCGGACGCCTCGCTGCCAATGATGATCTGCCTGATCAAGGCCAGCTCGACGACGTCCATCCCCAGCTCGGGGTCGACGACGGCCCGGAGGGCGTCGAGGATGGCCAGCTCGGTCGCCCGGCGGGTCAGGTCGAAGACGGGCTCGGCTCCGGCGGGGGCGGGGGACGCGGCCGGGGCCGCCGCGTCGGACGTGGTGGCCGGGGCCGCAGTGGGTTCGTTAGTGGGGGCCTCGACAGCCGGCATCGGATCGCTCATGGCGTTCTATATCCTAGCAGTTTCGTCGGAATAGTCGAATCCGGGGCGCAGACGCAGGCGAACGGGCGATCGGCGGCGATTCTGCCCACATGCAGACGCAGATTCGACCGAGGCAGTCGATACCTGCCCCGACTACCCACCAGGCGGGCATATGCGACATCGCGGCGGGTGAGGTGCTGGCCGACTCGTCGATTCTGCCCAACTCGACCCACCGGCTCGACCCCGAAGGCTCGCACTTCGGCCGGCGGCAGTCGTTGCTGGTCGTGTTTGCACGCTGGATGGGCAGACTCGACGTCGGCGGGGATCTTCGTGCCGGCAGCTTGTCGGATGTGATCACCGGGTGGGCATCGATGCTCCCGCGGCAATTCCAGTGTCAGACCTGTATCCCGTTCCGGGCGGCTTCGGCACGGGCGCCCGCCACCGGCGCCCGGCACCGGCTTCGCCACCGGCGCCCGGCTTCGCCACCGGCGCCCGGCTTCCGCACCGGCGCCCGGCTTCGCCACCGGCGCCCGGCTTCGGGTTCGTCGCCAGCAGCTGACGATGCGGGCCGTGCCCACAAGAGCTCGGGTTCGCGCGCCGGTCCCCGCGGCGCGCGAACGAGGCGGGAGCCAATGGGTCAGCCGGAGGCTTTCGACCCTCGCGCCGCCGCCTTGGGCTTGCCGGCCACAACTACGCCGGGGAGGCGCAGGTCTTCTGGCAGAAGCGCCGCGTCCTCGGCCGTCAGGCCGGGGCCGGCCAGAGCCCCGTCGCGCTCGAAGAACTCGCGGTAGCGCTCGCGGTGCTCGGCGGCGTAGCGATAGGCGTGGGCGATGCCGACGATGCGCAGCTCCGGATGCTCGCGCAGAAGGCGGGCCGGGTCGTAACCGGAGCGACGCAGCTCCAGCAGCTGGCGTACGGTCAGGCGCGTCCCGTAGCAGAAGGGCTCGCCGCGCATGACGAGCGGATCGACCTTCACCCACTTGATCGTCACAGCTGTCTCCGGTCCGTTGCCCGCCCCAGGTTGGTCGCGCGCGCCGCGGCCCGATGCGCCGCGGTCATACGCCGCGATAGAGCCACTTGAGCAGGGCGTTGCGCTTGTGCCCATCGCCGCCGAGCCGGCCGTTCTTGCGAAGGACCTCGACGGCGGCATCGAGCGCGCGGCCCATCGCGGCGGCCTCGTCGCCCCCGAGCTGGGGCTTCGCAGTCTCGCGGATGCCCTCGCACAGCGCGACGACGTCCCAGAGCGACACTCCCCGGCGGCGGAAGATGGGGTCGATCCACTCGGCATACTCGGCCATCGGGCGCGGGTCGTTGGCGGCGACGCACATGGCCAGCCGATCGATCAGGACCTCGGCGTCGTGGAGCAGCTGGCGCAGGCCGGCGTCATCGAAGCGCAGCTGGAGCTCGGGATCGGCTGCGACGGCGGTCACGAGAGCTTCGGCGGCGATTGTCGACCTATCGCGTCGCAGGGACTCGGCTGCCGCCGGGAAACCGGCGGTCATGTCGATCGGCGGCTTGCCGAGGTTGGGGTGACGGTGCGCCGGCTCGGGCGCGGGGACCGCGGCCTGCATGCCGGGCCTGGCGGTTCGAGCGGGCTTCGCCGCGGCCGGCTTCGCGGGGCTGGCGGCCTTCGCCGCGGCCGGCTTCGCGGGGGCCGAAACGGCGCGGGAAGCGCGCCTGGGCGTGGGGGCGTTGCCGCTCTCTGTCACGGCTCGAAGTCTAGCCTGGACCGATCGACGGCGCAGCGAGAAGCACCCTGCCCGGCCGGCGGCCCGACGCCCGCCGCCGCCCGCCGACGATCAGTACTGCAGCCACTCCGCCGAGCGGTCGGGCCAGGTTCGGCTCGGATCGGCACACGAGCCGTACGCCTGGACGGTGAAGCGCTGCAGATGGCCGTACTCGACCACGAAGATCGGCAGCATGTCCCGGCTCGACGTATCGGGCGCGTAGTCCGGATCGCGCTGGAACGTCCAGGTCAGGGCGTATCGCCCGCCGGCGCGGAGCGCCGCATTCACGATATCGATGCTGTTGGCGCCCGATGCGCTCCCGGAACCCGGCCCGAAGATCAAGTCCGCCGACGTCGCGGCCGTCGTGATCAAGCCCCCGACCGGCCGCCCGTCCAGGGTTTGCGAGTCGCGATCCATCGACGAGGCGGCCCACGGGCCGGGATCCATGCCCTGGAGGCTGACCAGCGGCAGTGGGCCGCCCGCCTGCGGGGGCATGCCCAGCTCGGCGTCGATCCACTCAGGCAGCTCGGCGTAGATGACCAGCTGGTCGATACCGCTACTCCCGGCCGCGCCCGCCGGCCACAGGTCGAGTCTCTGCCAGCTAAACGCGACGTCGGCCGTGACGGTCTGCGCGTCCGGCGCGACGGTACATGTGACCGACAGAGTCAGATCGGGAATGCGGACCTGCGTGGGATCGGAAATGGAGCCGGCGGCCATCGGAGCCAGGACGCTGAACAGGAGCGCCAGGCGCATCGCCCCGCCGAGCCACCGGCCGATCGGCCGCGTCGTGCCCATGAGGATGACGGCCGTGAGGGCAGCGACCGCGCCCAGCCCGAGGCCCACGCCCGCAACAGCGGCGCGGCCCGGCGTCCAGCCGCCGACGATGGCGATCAGCGCGCCTGCCTCCACGGCGGCAACCACAGCCAGCCAGAACCGAAGAGAGCTGTGGCGGTGAGCTGCCGGCGTCATTGAGAAGTCCAGGGGTAGGGCAACTGCATCTGGACACCGGACCCGGGCCGGTCGCAGCTCGCCAGCGCCTGCACCACGAGCCGGTCGAGGTGCGCGTAACGGACGATGACCAGTGGATCGACCGGCGCCGGCGGTGTCGGCTCGGGCTGGGCCGACACATCCTGCCACTGGAGGTGCTGAACGAACTCGTACGTCCAGCCGGCGTGAAGACTGCCCGGCGTGAATTCGATCGCGTCGGACGCCGGCACGTAGGGGTCCAGGGCGACGAGGCTTGGCGGCGGCGCGGGTATCAGACCGTCGACGGAGCCGTTCGGACTCGTGATCTGCCGGTCGCCGTAGGGGAAGTACATCGGGACATGCGACGTGATCGGGACCCAGGCAGTTCGCCAGTCGACGATATTCCGCCCGCCCGACGGAGAAACGCCGGTTTCGAAGCCGTCGAGCCAGCTGCTGGCGATATTGCCCTGACCGAGCCCGTCTGGGAACAGGTCGAGTCGGGTCCAGTGCACTCTCGTGTTCACATCCATGGCCGTGACGCCGCCGCTCGCGTCGCGCGTGCACACGGCGGAAACCTGCAGGTCCAGGTCCGAGGCCGATACCTGGGTTGGATCGGGTACTGCGGCGGCGACGTATGGCAGGAGGTATCCCGCCGCAACCGCGACCACCAGACCGATGGCCAGGACTCGCCCGATGGGCCGTGAGTGCGAGAACCATTCGGCCATCTCCGCCCCCATCGCGGGGAGCAGCATCCACAGGCCGATGAGGCCGAGCAGCGGCAGGGTGTAGGTTCCCGGCGGCGCGGCGAAGACGAACTCGGCGCCCTGGACGAGAACAATGGCGAGCAGGAACTGGCAATACCGCAGTGCCCAGCGCTGTCCTCGCCCGAACGCCCGGAAAGCCATCACGTCCAACGCCAGGGCGAGCCCGGCGCCGGAGGCGAACACGGCCGCCCGCACAGGCGTCAGCTGGGTCAGGCCTAGCCAGAGCAGAATCAGCTCCACGATGGCCCCCAGCGCCAGCAGCAGCCGCAGCCGCCGGTAGCCCCACAGCTTCCCGGGCGGAGGCGCGACGACCGGCAGCAGCACGCCGATCGTGGTGGCGTACAGGCGGGAGTGGTATGCGCCGGTCATCTCGTGCCCGAGCCGGCCGGCCTCTCCAAACGATCGGATTGCCGTCTCGACCGCTTCGGATGCGCTAGCTCCAGCTGCCAGTGCGTCCTGGCAGCGCTGCCAGAGGTGCCCGTACAGCTCTTCGGCCAGGTCCTGACGGTCGGCTGCGGGCACGCTGGAGCCGGCCAGGATCGACTCCACCTGGGCGCGCAGGCGCGGCTCGGGGTTCGGGAACGTCATCTCGCTCATGAGCCAAGCACCGCGTCGGCAGCGGACTTGAAGCGAAGCCAGTCCTCCCTGCCGGCGGCCAGAGCCTTTTCGCCCTGCTGGGTCAGGCGGTAGTATCGCCGCCTGGGCGCGTTGCCCGCCATCTCCACCCAATGGCCGCCGATGAGCCCGTCTCGCTCGAGTCGTCGGAGGGCCGGATAGACCGTCCCCTCCGGCAGATCGATCGCCCCCTCGGTCGACCGGCGCAGCTCGGCCACGATCTCGTACCCGTACATCTCCCGCCGCCCCAGCAGCCCGAGGATGAGCAGCCCGAACTCGCCCCGCGACAGTTGCGGGCCGCCGACCTGCTGCTCGCTCATGGCTGCGCCGTGCTGCAATGGGCGGTAGCCGACGCGGGCCTGGGTGCGCGTGCCGCGGTCTTGGCCGCGTTTCGCTCGCCGGCGGGAGTCAGAGCGTAGTAGCGCCGGCGCGGCGCGCCCTCGCCGATCTCGACCCAGCGAGCGCTCAGCAGGCCGTCGCGCTCAAGCCGTCGAAGGGCCGGGTAGACGCATCCTTCCGGGAGTCCGGGTTCGCCAGACGCGTGCAACTGGGCTTCGAGCGCCGCGGCGATCTCCACGCCGTACGCCTCCCGGCGAAGGAGGACGCCGAGCACGAGCCGACGAAGCTCCTCCGACGACAGCTGGCGATCCACTGGCTCTTCTCGCTCCGCCTCAGCCGGTCCCGAATGCCGACCTACCTAGAGACTCTAGGTACGCCATCCGCGGACGTCAAGAGGGATGTTCGGGAGACACGCAACTGGGCGGTCGCCTCAGCTTTGCGACAGTCGAGCCCGAGCGCCCTCGATCGAAACGGCGTCGATCCATCGCTCGCGGGCCTCTCGCATGGCGATCGTCCGCGGGCCTGGCTTGCCGTTGCCGATAGACCGGCCGTCCACCGAGACAACCGGTATGACGCCGCCGATGCTGGCGCAAATCGCCATCTCGTCGGCCGCGAACACGTCATCGAGCCTCAGGTCGCGTTGGACCATGGCCAGCCCGACCGCGTCGCCGTGCTCCACCAGCCAGGCTCGCGTGGTGCCGGCGAGCAGACCCGTGCCGAGCCGGGGAGTGGCGCAGGTGTCGCCCTGGATAAGCAGAATGTTGGCGGTCGTGGCTTCGGTGATCCGACCGTCCGTCGTCAGGAAGATCGCGTCGTCGGCGCCGGCGCGCTCCGCCTCGATGCGGGCGTACACCAACTCCGCGCGTGACGTCGTCTTGATGCCGGAGATCGGCGAATCGGCGTCGCGGTGGACACAGCTGGTGATGAACCGTTCGCCCTGCTCCAGCGCCCGCGCCGCGGGCGGGGCGTAGGGCCAGGCCTGGATGGCCACGGTCGCTCGAGTGCCCTCGTTGGGCGCGACAGCGCGGCTGGGATCAAAGCCGCGGCTGACGGTGATCCGAACCACCGCGTCGCCCGGAGGCTCGACGCCGTCCGGCGACTCCGTCCCGTCGGGTGACCTGGCGCCGTCCAGGCCTTCGGCCGCCAGCAGCTCCGCAATCGCCGTTGCCACCGTGGCGTCGCCGAACGGCAGCTCGAAGGCCAGCGCGGTCATGCTGTCGTGCAGCCGCGCCAGATGCCCGGCCAGCTCGATAGCGACGCCGCGGCGGGCTCGCAACGCCTCGAAGACGCCGTCGCCGAGCTGGAAGCCGCGGTCGTACACGGAGATATGGGCCGCGTCCGAGGCAATCAGCCGGCCGTCGAGCCAGACGTTCGATGCGGCGGGTCGACCCATGTGTCCTCCGAAACGGTCCTTCGATGAGGCGGGGCGCCCGGCCGAGGGGGAAGCTGGGCGCCCCATGAAGACGGATGGCGGCGGGCAGGAGGCGAGGTTCCGGGAAGATCTCACCATCTCGGCGGCGCGACCGTGGGGCCGACCGTCTGCCAGCTCCGTCCCGGGCATGATAGATGCGCGCAGCCATCGAATGCAGGAGGTGCCGCGGAAAAAGGGGCGGCCCCGCGGGAGGGGGCCGCAGGGCCGCCGAGGAATTCTGTCTTTGTCGCCGTGCGCCGGCTTATCTCGCCGTGCCCGACTGTCCAGAGCTTACGCCCCGAAGCGAACGGGCGCACCATCAATCTGGAGGAGAGGCGCCGGCGCGAGAGGAGCAGCGCCGCCGTCTGTAGCGGTGCGAAGGCGATCAGGCTGTGGCGACGGCCGGGCCGGCCATCGCCGCCACGGCGGCCGGAGTGGCCATCGCGGGAGCGGCCACGGCCGCGGCGCGCTGGCCCTGGTCGCGGATGCGACCGTCACGCATCCGGATGACCCGGTCGCAGGCCTCGCCCACTTCCGCGTCGTGGGTCACGAGCACGATCGTCTGGCCGTGCTCGCGGTTGAACTCGCGGAGCAGAGCGAGGACTTCGGCGCTGCGGTCGGAGTCGAGGTTTCCGGTCGGTTCGTCCGCCAGGATGATCTCGGGCTTGTTCACCAGCGCCCTGGCAACGGCGACGCGCTGCTGCTCCCCGCCTGACAGCTCGGATGGCTTGTGGCTGGCTCGATCTTCGAGACCTACCAGGGCGAGCGCCTCGAGGCCGGCCTGCCTGGCCTGCTTGCCGCCGATGCCGGCGTACTCGCACGCGAGCATCACGTTCTCGAGGGCTGTGAGAGTTGGCACCAGGTTGAAGTCCTGGAAGACGAAGCCCATCCGGCGCGCCCGGATGCGGGTGCGAGCATTGTCCGAGAGAGCGGCCATGTCCTCGCCGGCGAGGCGAAGCTCCGGTGCGGGGCCGTGGTTCGGGTCCGGAGCGTGAAGCAGGCCCAGGATATGCATCAGCGTGCTCTTGCCCGATCCGGAGGGCCCCATGATCGCCACCATCTCGCCCTGGTCGATCGAGATCTCGACGCCCTTGAGGGCTTCGACCGTGTTCCGGCGGCTCAGGCGGTAGGTCTTGCGGAGGTTGCGTCCTTCGAGGATTGCCATTGTTGTGTCTCCTTGGCGGGCCGCTCGAGGCGGCCCGTAATGCGTTCGCGTTGAAGGCGAGAAGCGGCGCGTGGCGCCCGCTGCTACTCGTAGCGCAGGGCGGTCACCGGGTCGAGGCGGGAGGCGTGCCAGGCGGGGATGAAGCCGGCTGTCGCGCCCAGGATCGTGGCGAAGGCGACGGACGAGAAGGCCGTGCCGAAGGTCAGGTCGAACAGGATCGTGGCGGAACTGCGGCCGGCGTCGTTGCCGAGCGTCGTGATGACGTAGCCGAGCCCCAGGCCGAGCAGGCCGCCTATGAGGCCGATGACTGCCGACTCGATCACGATCTCGCGGCGGATTCGCCAGCGGGAGGCTCCGATCGCTCGCTTGATGCCGATCTCACGGGTCCGCTCCGCGACCGACATGGCCATCGTGTTGATGACCGAGAGTCCGCCGACGAGGAGGCTGATCAGGCCGATGCCGATGAGGATCGCGTTGAGCATCGAGGTGGCGGCGCCGATCTCCTGGTCGAAGTCCTTGCCGGTCATGGGCGTGACGCCGGAAATCGAGGCGTTGATCTCGTCGGCGATCTTCTGCGGGTCGACTCCGGGCTCCGGGTACACGACCAGGCTCGTGGCAATCACGTTGACGTCAAGTTTGTCCGCGACCAGCGTCGGCAGGGTCTTCATGAACAGCTGCTGGGCGGCGGCCAGCGGTACCATCGCCGAGTTGTCCGGGGCGGTGAGCGTCGGCTCCAGGATCCCCACGACCTTGAACTGAACGTCGCGGAGGGTGACGGTGTCGCCCACCTGCGCGTTGAACTGGCGGGCGAGGTCCGAGCCGAGGACGGCGACGTTGCTGCCCTCGTCCTGCTCTGTCAGGGCGCGGCCGGTGGCGTAGTTGATCTGGAACGTCTCGCGGCCCTTGTCGGCGTCGGCGACCGACCCGTCGATCATCGGAGGCGTGCCCATGGAAACGCCGCTCTGGTCGTCGCTCAGCAGCATCTCGACGCCGGCAACGACGACGTCGACGCCGTCGAGCGCCGAGATCTGGTCGGCCATCTTGGTGGAGAGGACTCCACCAAGGCCCATGTAGCCGCCCTTGGCGCTGACGACGACCTTGTCCTTGTAGTAGGTGCTTCCGCCCTTGACAAGGGCGTCGATCTTGTTGGCCATCGAGCCGAAGACGACCAGGGCCATGATGCCGATCATGATTCCTGTGATGGTCAGGGCGGAGCGGAGCTTGCGGCGACCGAGGTCGCGCACGAGTCGCATCTTGGTTCTCCTTCGCTGGTGGGCCGGTTCTGTCGTTGTCTCTGGGTCGAGGGCGCCGCGCTGGCGCATAGCTCGTCGTGCCCAAAGCTACGGGCAGGACCGTGAGGCGCCGTCGTCCGAGATGCCGAAACGCCGGTCGTCCAGGCGGCTGAACCGAGGGTCATCCCCGGGGATGACGGACCGGTACCGGGGGATGAGCGGCCGGGGCGGCCGATGCCGCGCTGTCGCGGCGGCCCGCTGCGGGGCAAGCGGCTCGCGCGGCCCGTGCCCTAGACGAGGCCCGTCTCGTAGGAGAGGATCACTGCCTGGACCCGGTCGCGGATCTCGAGCTTGGCGAGGATTCGAGAGACATGCGTCTTGACCGTCGTCTCCGAGACCACCAGCTTCTCCGCGATCTCCGCGTTCGAGAGGCCGCGGGCAACGAGCTTCAGCACCTCGAGCTCGCGTTCGGTGAGCTCGGAGAGGGCCGGGATGGCATTCTCCTGCGCTGGCGGCAGGCGACTGGCGACGCGGTCCAGGAGGCGACGCGTGACCGACGGCGCGAGCAGGGCTTCGCCGGCGGCCACGATCCGGATCGCGTCGACGAGATCCTCGGGCGGTGCGTCCTTCAGAAGGAAGCCGCTGGCGCCCGCCCGGAGCGCCTCCACCACGTACTCGTCCAGGCCGAAGGTGGTCAGGATCAGCACCTTCGCCGGGTTCTCGACCCCGGGCCCAGCCAGGGCGCGAGTGGCCTGGATGCCGTCCATGCCTGGCATTCGGATATCCATCAGGACGACGTCCGGGTCGAGCCTTCGGGCCGCCTCGACGCCGCTGGCTCCGTCGGCGGCGTCGCCTACGATCATGAGATCCGGCTCGGCCGACAGGATCATCCGGAACCCGGTCCGCAGCAGCGGCTGATCGTCGACCAGCAGGACCCGGATCGTCACGGCTCGCTCCTCCTCGTCTTTGATGGACCCGATCGGCCGGTGGACGCCGTCTGTCGCTGAGCCGGTCGTGGCGTCAAATGGGGCGGGACCACTCGGCCGATCAGCGGCGGCACGACCCGCGGCTTCACCATCGGCTCGGGCTCCGTGGCGCGCCCCGACGGCCCGAATCCGGCTCGGCGGGCGCGCAGCGCGACCGCCGCCACTTCGGACAGCGCCGATTCCTCGTCGCAGCAAGTGGCGAGGCTTCCGCGCGGTGGCGGCTCCAGGGGGAAGCGGGCATGGACGCGGTATCCGCCGGGGAAGACCGGCCCCGTCTCGAGCGCCCCGTCGTACAGGGCGACTCGCTCGCGCATGCCGATATGGCCGTGGCCGCCTTCGACCGCGCCGGCCAGCAAGGGCGCGGCCGCTCCCCGTCCGTCGTCCGTGACTTCGATGTCGAGAGCCTCGGATTCGTGCCGGACCGTCACTCGGGCCGTGGCCTTGCCGGCGTGCTTGACCGTGTTCGTGAGGGCTTCCTGGACGATCCGGTAGGCGGCCAGGTCCATGCCCGCCGGCAGCGGCCGGTTCATCCCGTCGATCGTCAGCTCGACCGGCAGGCCCGTCTCTCGCACCTGGGCGACCAGTCGATCGAGATCGGCGAGCCCCGGCTGCGGGCCGACGCCGGCCTCGTCGGCGCGAAGGACTTCGAGCATGCGGCGCATCTCGTCCAGCGCGGTCCGGCCGGCCTGTTCAACCGCCTCGAGGGCGTCTCGGGCCTGGGCTGGATCCTTCTCAATAACACGTCGGGCGCCGGCGGCCTGGACGACCATGACGCTGACGTGGTGGGCCACGACATCGTGTAGCTCGCGGGCGATCCGAGCGCGCTCCTGGGCGACGGCCTGGTCGGCCTTTTCCTCGCGCTCGTGCTCCAGCTGGACTGCCCGCTCTTCGAGCTGGGCCGTGTAGGCGCGCCGTACGCGAAGGTTGTCGCCGATGACCCAGGCCAGCCCACAGGCGAGGTACGTCTGGCTCAGGGCGGTGGGCCAGTCGGACATCGAGCCGAACGTGGCGTAGCAGACGAAGCTGATCAGCACGCCAACGGCTGTGACGATCGCCGCGATCGTGGCGCGCTTTCGCGGCTCGTACGAGGCGACCGTATAGAAAGCGACGAGGACGCCAAGGTAGCCCAACGTCTCCGGGTAGCCGAGCAAGCTGTAGAGCGTGATCGACGCACCGGTGATCCAGAGGATCCCTATGGGGTTCCGGCGGCGCCACGCGATCGGAAGGGTTTGCAGCACGAGCAGCGGGGCGCTGATGAGGTCCAGGCGGTTGAAGTCGAGATGGACCGTGAGCAGGGCCCCGGCCGCCAGGATGGCGCCCATGGCCACGTCCACGTAGTCCTGGTTCCAGCTGATCCGCCCGAACTGGCGCCTCGGGATGGCGATCGCTCGTTGCATGGTCGCAAGTTACGCTTCGACGACCGCCGCTGCATCAGCCCGGCGCACGATGGCGACTGCGCCCTGCGGCCGACGCCCGCCTACGTCGTCGCGGCTCGATAGACGTACGTCACCGTCAGACTGCCGTTCGGGTGCTTGACCAGCAGGTAGGCCCACAGGAATGCCCCGATCACGAAGACAAGCAGGATCGTGGCGACCACCGCCATCGCCAGCGGCCACTCGCCCTCGACGTAGTGCTGGCCAGCTGGCTCGTAGCCCTGGGCAAGAAGCAGAACGGCGTCGCTGCGGAAGGCCTCGATCAGCTCCCCGTAGTTGCCGCCTTCGTATATCCGAATGAAGATCGGGCTGCTCCCTGCCTCGGGCCATGTCCCGGCGATCACGTTCGTGCCTCCCCAGCTCGCTCCGACGGAGCCCGCGTTGATGGTACGCGCCCGATCTCACCAGGTGCCGAGCCGCGAGCGCACGCTACGGCGTGGGGCCGGCCGCGCTACGGCGTGGGGCCGGCCGCGCTACGGCGTGAGGCCGGCCGCGCTACGGCGTGGGGCCGGCCGCGCTACGGCGTGAGGCCGGCCGCGCTACGGCGTGGGGCCCTACAGCAGCTCCCCGTTCGACCAGCCCGTCGGTTCGCCCTCGCGTGGACGGGGCTCCTCGCCGGGGCCGTACTCGACTTCGGGCTCGCGCGGCGCTCGGGGCTCGGAGCCGGCGCCAGCGGTCTCCGGCACTGCGGAGCCCGACGCGCCCCCGGCCACCGCCTCCCCCGGCGTCTGGTCGTCCGAGCCCGGCTCGAGCCCGGGCAGAGGCTGGCCGGCCTTTCCTTCGATCGGCCCGACCCCGTAGGGCACCCATTTGCTCGGATCCTGCAGCCGATGCGCGGACTCGTTGCCGCGGCGGTGCGTCTGCTCGAAGCCGGCCGGCTCGATCCACAGCCGCTCGCCCTGGAGCAGGCCGGACACGCCGACCTGGCCCGGTTCGGAGCGCGGGTGCTGACAGTACTTGCAGTTGGCCGCGTCGTGCGGCGTGTACTGCGTGGGCTCCTCGTAGGTCGTGATGTAGCCCTCGTAGTTGCGCAGCACGACCTTGTGGTCCGAGTAGCTGATCAGGTAGTTGGGCATGACCGGGATCTTCCCGCCGCCGCCGGGCGCGTCGATCATGTACGTGGGCACCGCGTAGCCCGAGGTGTGGCCGCGCAGACCCTCCATGATCTCGATGCCCTTGCCGACCGGCGTGCGGAAATGGCCGGAGCCCTCGACCAGGTCGCACTGGTACAGGTAGTAGGGCCGAATCCGGTTCTCGACGAGCTTGTGGACGAGAGCTCGTTGGATGTGCAGGCAGTCGTTGACGCCGGCGAGCAGGACCGACTGGTTGCCCAGCGGAATGCCGGCGCGGGCGAGCTTGTCGCAGGCGCGCGAAACCTCGGGCGTCAGCTCGTTCGGATGGTTGAAGTGGAGGTTCATCCAGAGCGGGTGGTACTTCGCCAGCATCTCGCACAGATCGTCGTCGATGCGCTGCGGCAGGAAGACGGGCACGCGTGAGCCGATGCGGACGATCTCGATATGGGGGATCTCGCGCAGGCCGCGGAGGATGGACTCGAGAAGCTTGGGGGCGAGAGTCAGGCCGTCGCCGCCGGAGATGAGCACGTCGCGGACCTGCGGGGTGCGGCGCAGGTAATCGAGCTGGGCCTCGACGTCGTGGCGGCTGAAGTTCTGCGTGGCGTCGCCCACGATGCGCGACCGCGTGCAGTATCGGCAGTAGCTCGCGCACTGGGTGGTGACCAACATCAGGACCCGGTCCGGGTAGCGGTGGACGAGCCCTGGAACAGGGGAGTGGCGGTCCTCGGCCAGCGAGTCTTCCATCATCGAGGTGAAGGCTTCGTGCTCGCAGTCGGTGGGGATGACCTGCCGGCGGATCGGGTCGTTCGGATCGTCGGGGTCGATCAGGCTCAGGAAGTAGGGTGTGATGTCGACCCGGAACTTGTCCGGAGAGGAGAGCCCGGCACGCTCGTCGTCGGTGAGGTTGAGGACTCGGCCGATCTCCTCGACGGTGTTGACGCGGTTGCTGAGCTGCCAGCGCCAGTCGTTCCAGCGCTCGTCGGGCACGTCCGCCCAGATAGGCGCGCGGCGGCTGACGGCGGGCTTGCCGTCGGGGCCGAGGGTGCGGGCGGGGTCGCGCAGGTTGACGAACGGGGTCTCCTCGCGCGGGGCAAGCTCGTGACGAGTGGCGTGGCCGATCTCGCCGGTGGGGGCGCCTTTGCCATCTTGGACTGCTCTGGTGCCCCTCGCCTCGGGACCGACCATAGCGCGCCTCCGGTCTGTCGCCGTCTCTGCCGGGGGAGTCGGCGGGGCGGCTAAACGCATAAACCCTATGCACCATGAATGATAGGGGATCATACATCGGGGGCCCGGGAATGGCATCGAATGTCGCCTGGCGGACCGGCGGACCAAGGGGGCTGGGAACCGTGGGCGATGTCGTCAAGCGGACAGTTCCTGCGCCGCGGCAGGGCCCATGATCGCCGGCGGGCCCGAGAAGGAAGAGCCACTCGGCGACCGATTTCAGCTTCACGTCTACCGGGGCCGACTGGTTCGTGGCGGCCAACGGGATGGCCTCGATCCAGGGCACCGGAAAGGCTGCCAGGCGTGCATGAGGGAAATGGGCCGGAGTTTCCGCCTGCTACGCGTCGGGGAGCGCGATGGCGGAGAAGGTAGTGCCGCTGCCCTCAGCCCCGCCGCCCGCCGGCCCGCTCCAGGGCCAGCGCCTGCATAGCCAGGATCGTCATCGCGTCGACGATCTCGCCGTCGGAGATCATGGCCATGACCTCGTCAAAGTGGACCCAGCGCAGCTGGAGTTGCTCGGTGCCCTCCGGCGAGGCCGGGCCCGCTTCGAGGCCGGTGGCGACGAACAGGATCGTCACCTCGTCCGTGACGGAGTTGGACAGCTCCGCGCGGCAGATCTCACGCCACTCCCCGCCGACGAAGCCGGTTTCCTCCGCCAGCTCGCGCCGGGCCGCCGCCTCGGGGAACTCGTCGAAGTCGCCGCCGCCCTCGGGGATCTCCCACGAATAGTGGTTCATGGTGTAGCGGTACTGCCCCACGAGCAGGACCCGGTCGTTCGCGTCGAGCGGCACCACGCCGATGGCCAGATGCCGGAAGTGGACGACTCCGTAGACGCCCGGCTTCTCGTCCGGCCGTATGACGTCGTCGTGAAGGAGTTCGATCCAGGGGTTCTCGTAAGCGACGCGCCGCGAGACGCGGCGCCAGGGGTTGCCTTCGGTCGAGCTCACGCCGGCAATCGTAGCGGGGCGCGGGCCGCCGGGCGCGGGCCGCCGGGCGCGGGCCGAGG
>PMXQ01000083.1 GCA_003171065.1 Chloroflexota bacterium | reverse complement strand
AACGAGGACGTCTTCGCGTACTCGAATCGCGCCGGCGACGAGCGCTCCCTAATCGTCTATCACAACCGCTATGCCGAAGCGCACGGCTGGATCAAGGCCTCGGCTGCCTACTCCGTGCCGGACGACGGCGGGGGTGGCGGGCGGCGGCTGCGGCAGCGGTCCCTGGGCGAGGGGCTGGGGCTGCACCCGGACGGCGACTGGTACACGATCCTGCGCGAGCACCGATCCGGCCTGGAGTTCATCCGGCGGAGCTCCGACCTGTGCCGCGACGGGATGTTCGTCGACCTGCACGCCTACGGTTGCCAGGTCTTCCTCGACATCCACGAGATGCACGACGGGCCTTCGGGGCAGCTGGCCCGCCTGGCCGAGCGGCTCGGCGGCGCCGGCGTGGCGAGCGTCGCGGCGGCGCTGAGGGAGATGCATCTCGCGCCCCTGCACGACGCGGTCCGCGCGCTGGTCGGGGCGGGCGAGGGCGGCGCGCTTGCGCGATTGACCGAGATCGGAGTGGCGCGGGCCGAGCTGGCCTGCCCCACGCGGCGCCGGGGCAAGAAGAAGGCGGCGGCCGGGGCGGCGGCGGCCGGGGCGGCGACGGCGGCCAGGGCCGCGGGCACAGAGGTAGCGTCCAGGGCCGCGGGCACAGAAGCGGGCGCGGCCACGACGGCTGCCGCCACCCCGGAGGCAGTGGAGACGCTGCTGGCCGGCACCACAGCCGCGGTCGGGCGGATGCTCCACGTCCTCGTCGAGGTTGCGGGGGGCACGGGCGACGTGGCCGCCGCAGCTGCCGCGTTCCGGCTCGGCGTCGAAGCCGCCCTGGAGCTTCCGGGGCTCGCGGGACCGACGGGCGTGTCGCGCCTGTGTACCGGTCTGACAGACCCGTCGACGTGGGTCGCGCTCTTCGGCCGCCTGGCCGGGGAAGCGATCGCCGCCGTCGCCGATCCGGACGGCTCCCGGGGCGGCTCCGCCGTCGACGAGCTGCAGCTGGGCTCCGTGCTGGCCAACGTATTCCGCGATCTTGGGCAGGACGAGGCGACCGCCTGGCGGCTCGTTGCGCTGTTGCGCCTTCTTCGCCAGCTCCCGCTGCCGAGCTCGGTGGCCGCTCTGCCTCCAGCCGATCGGCCGGCGGCCCTTGCCCGGGCCCTGGTGGTCGACGAGGCCGTTCGCCCGTACATCCAGGTCAATGTCTGGGAAGGCGTCAGCTGGTTCCACCGCGAATCGTTCGACCAACTGCTGTGGTGGATGCTGGCCCTCGACGCGCTGGGTGCCGCCGAAGATAGGACGCTTTCCGCGGCCGAAACTGCCGCCCGCCTCGCCGAGGCCGACCGCCTGACCGCCATCCTCGCGCGCGCCGGCGAAGCCTGCGGCTACCAGCTCGACAGACTCGAGGATGCGGCCGCCGCGGCGGGCATCGCGGGCTAGATCGGCGCGGCTCCCCGACCGTCGGTTCGCTCCCTCCCACGATCCTTCAGTTGTCCGGCTGTACCGAACAGCTCAGGCCTCCTGGGACCTTTCGAGCCTTCCGAAGCCGCTGCCGGCTGAGGGAGAAGGGCTCGCGGAGGCGTGAATCTCGGCGAGCGAGCGTAGACGGCAGGCCGGTCGGGCCGGTATGGCGCCGGCTCGGACTGCGAAGGTTTGGTTTGGCCCAATCCTGTCCGGTGTTATCGGACAAACGCCAGGGTCGCCCCGTCGCGCCACTCCCCCGAGGGCGGCCCGCGACGCAGCCCTGCGCCACGCCGGCCCTGGGGCGCAACACTCCCCCCGCCCCGCCGCTACTCCCCCAGCAGGATCCGCCGGAGAACGGGGATCGGCGGGGAGCCGTGCGCGATGACCGACTCCAGGTGCGCCTTATAGCTGAAGCCCGGGGTCCGGCCGAGGCCGCCGACGACGCGCGGCTCCGGGACAGCCGAGGCACCGCGCGGATCGCCCGACGCGGCGGCAGCCCGGCGGCGTCGTTCCCGCTCCAGATTCCACATCTCCATCGAGCCAACGAAGTAGGTGGACAGCTGCGTGGAGGTGAGCCGCGCGCGATCCCATTTCTTGCGGGCTTCGGACTCCTCCTGGAAGCCGCCGTTGACCATCAACTCCATGGCCTCGGCCTCCGTCATGGAGCCGGCATGGATCCCGACGTCGATCATCGCGTTCGTGATGGCGCGCAGGTAGAACTTCCAATGGATGAGCAGAAGGGCCGGGTCGTCGGCGTGGAAGCCCAAGTCCATCATGACCTGGGTCACGTAGACGGCCCATCCCTCCACGAACACACCGCTTCCGAAAACGGCTCGCACCACTGACGGACAGCGGTTCGAGTACACGAGCTGGAGATAGTGGCCGGGTGTCGCCTCGTGGATCGTGGTCAGGGCGATCTGCCGATCGTTCTCTTCGGCCAGGTACGACTCTATCTGCCCGGACGTCCATTCGTCGGGAGGCGGCGTCATGAAGTAGAACGACCTCTGGCCTTTGTCGAGCGGGCCCGGCGAGTCGAGCATGGCGCCGGCGAACTCGCGCAGGAAGGGCGGCGTCCAGTCGATCTCGAGCGGTTCGTGGGGGACGCCGATCAGGTTCTTGCGCATGCAGAACTCGACGATGTCGCGGTACGACTCCTTGCACGCTTCGACCAGCTCGCCGGCCGGGTGATGGGCCCGACCGATGGCCGAGGTCACGCGGCTGACAATCTTCTGATCGGCCGCTTCCTGGCTGCCCTCACCCGCGGCGTTCGGCAGCGGCTGGCCCGGCACCCACACCTTCCAGATCTTGCGGGCGATCCGGATCATCTCCGCCCGAACGGCGTCGTATTCCAGGCGGGCCTCGGTCAGAATCTGCTCGTCGGTCAGGTTGCTGCGGAATGTGTGGCGAAGCTTCCGGGCGAAGAGGTCGCGCCCGAGGCGGCCATCGCCGTGCGATCGCGGCAGCAGATCGCCCCTCAAGTACCTGGCGAAGCCCCCGAGCGCCCTGCGGGCGGTCGCGGCCGACTTCTCGAGACGGGGCGCCAGTGCGGCGACCGCGGGATCGGAGGCAGCCGCCGCGGCCTGGGCCAGGGCGTCATCCGCGAGCGAGTCTATCCCGGGCAGCTGCCGAAGCGCCGTCTCCAGGTGAAGCTTCGAGACCGGCCGGCCGTTGATTCGGCCGAGCTGACCCTTCGCGGCCTTGAGGACCGCCGGAACCCGTTCCAACCGTGAGGCAACGCTTGCCAAACGTGTGGGAAGCGGGGCAAAGTCGCGGGCCAGCAGCGGGAAGATTCCGCCGCCGAGGAGGTAGACGTAACTGAGCGGATCCCAGCCGGCTTCGCGGAGCTCCACCTCGTCGAAACGCAACGCCGCCAGCTCCGAGATGAGGAGGTCCCGGTCGATCCGGTCATCGGGCGCCAGAGACGCGTCCGGCATCGCCTGCAGCTCGGCGTTCCAGTCGTCGATGAAGGCCAGCCTGTCCGCCTGGCCGGCATCGGTCAGGTTGGGCCACTCACCGTCGTGGGCGTGATTGCCGGCGGCCGTCGCAGCCACCGGGTAGCGGCGGAAGAAGTCGCCCAGGAACGCGTCCACACGCTCAGCGAATACGGTCATGTTCTCCTCCGGTATTGCTGGAGTGTAGCGGGCGGACGGGGCCACGGATCGACGGCCGCATGGGCATTCGGTGCGTGCCGCCACCGCTTGGGCGTGAAGACGCCGCGCGCGAAACCCCGACGCCCCCTCGACATGCGCGCTAGCATCCGACCATGCGACGCCGCCGCCCCAGCGTCGCCCAGCCTCGGAGGAATCGCTCATGCTCGACCTGCTCTTCAAGGTCGCCGTGAACGCCGTTGCGCTACTCGCCGCGGCAAACGTGGTCCCTGAGTTCAACCTGGCGTTCCGCAACGACCAGCCCGGAGATTGGGCCAAGATCGTGATCATCGCCCTCGTCTTCGCGCTGGTGAACAGCTACCTCAAGCCGATCCTCAATTTCCTGGCGATGCCGATCGGGTTCCTGACGATGGGTCTGATCGCGTTCGCCATCAACGCCGCGATGCTGCTTGGGACGGCATGGCTCGTCAGCCAGACCAGCGCCCAGCTCAATATCGGGTTCACCCTGGGTGGCTACCCGCCGCATTGGGGCTACGAGGCGATCGGAGTCGCGGTCGTCGGCTCCATCGTGATCAGCGTCGTTGCCACGCTGCTCGACTTGCTGCTCCTGCCGCGCAAGGTCATCGGCCTCTAGCTCCGCCTACCGCCCGGCCACAACGCCGCGCGCCGTCCGCCCGCCCCGACGGAGGGCTATTGTCCCAACGGCGACGGACCCGCTAGGCTTGCCTGCATGCCCATGATGCCCACTTCGTCGCCACTCGAGCTGTTCGCATCGTTCGCCGCGGCGGACGATGCCGGCAAGGCCACGACCCACGTTCCCGGGGCCCTGACCGAACGCGAGCGCTTCCGCATGCGGTTGCGGCGCCGGCCGCTGCTTTTCGACGGCGCGATGGGCACGCTGCTGTACAGCCGCGGCATTCCCCAGCGGGCCTGCCTCGACGAGGTGGTGCTGACCCACTCCGAGGTCGTCTTCGAGATCCACCGCGAGTACCTCGAGGCGGGGGCCGACGCGATTGAGACGAACACTTTCGGTGCGAACCGCTTCCGTCTCGCCGAGTTCGGCCTGGAGCACCTGGCCGGGCAGATGAACCGGCGCGGCGCTCAGCTCGCCCGCGAAGCCCGAGACGTCGCCGGGCGTGAGGCGCTCGTTGCCGGCACGATCGGGCCGCTGGGCGCGTCGCTCCGAATCCCGGATCGGCCGCATCCCGGGCTCGCCCGGGCAGCGTTCCGCGAGCAGGTCGAAGGGCTCCTGGAGGGCGGCGTCGACGTGTTCGTATGCGATACCTTCGGCGACCTCGAGACGCTGCTGGCCGCGATCGAGGAGATCCACCGCGCCTGCGACCTGCCCGTGATCGCGCAGATGACCTTCGGCGAGGACCTGCTGCTGGCCGACGGAACCACACCCGCCGCCGCTGCGGCCGCGCTCACGGAGGCCGGCGTGGACGCCATCGGGGTCAATTGCGGGGCCGGTCCGCAGGCCTGTCTCGAGGCGCTCGTGCGGACCGGTCCACCGAGCGCCATCGTGGCCCGCTCCCTTCAGCCGAACGCCGGCCTCCCCCAGCGCATCGAAGGCCGCCTCGTCTATTCGGCCGAGCCCGAGTACTTCGGCGAGATGGTCCCGCGGATGATCGCCGCCGGCGCCATGATCGTCGGCGGCTGTTGCGGAACGACACCCAAGCACACGGCGGCGATGCGGGTCGCGATCGACGCCCTGGGCGCCGACGGCCGCCGCGGAGTGACCGTCGCCCCGCGCCCCGACGACGCCGAGCGTGAGAATGCCGCCTCGGCCGCGCCGCGCACGCCCCGCCGCGAGCTCGGTGCCGAGGGTGAGGCGCCGCCGCCAACGACCCTGGCCCGGAAGCTTGCCGATGGCACATTCGTCATCTCGGTCGAGATCGACCCGCCGCGCTCGATCCGCATCGATCGCACGATCGAGGCCGCCCGACTCCTGCAGCAGGCCGGCGTGGACCTGGTGAACATCAGCGACTCGGCGACCGGGCGAGTCCGAATGGGCGCCATGGCGGTGGCTTTCGGCATCCAGCACGACCTCGACCTCGAATGCCTGGTCCACCTGACGACGCGCGACAGAAACCTGATGGCCCTCGAAGCCGAACTGTTGGGAGCCCACGCCCTGGGCGTTCGCAACATCCTGGCGCTCACCGGCGATCCGCCGCGGGCCGCGGATCAGCTGACGACCACTGCGGTCTGGGATATCGACGCGATCGGCCTGATCGAGGTCCTTCGGCGCCTGAACACCGGCGAGGACCAGGCCGGCGCCGCCATCGGTCAGCTGGCCGGCTTCACCATCGCCTGTGCCCTCGACCCCACCGCCGCCGATCCGGACCAGGAATGGGCCCGCCTCGAGCGCAAGCTGGCCGCCGGCGCGGACGTGATCATGACCCAACCGCTCTACTCGGTGGCCCAGGTGGAGGAGATGCTGGTCATGGCGCGCGGCATCTTCGGCCCGGGCGGCTTCCCCGTTCCGGTGCTGCTCGGCGTGCTGCCGCTCCACAGCTCCCGCCACGCAGAGTTCCTGCACAACGAAGTGCCCGGCATCACGATCCCAGAGGCGCAGCGAGCCGCCATGCGCGAGGCCGGCTCGCGCGGCACGGAAGTCGGTCTCGATATGGCGATGGATCTGCTGAATCGAACCGAGGGAATGGTCCAGGGCACATACGTCATGCCCAGCTTCGGTCGCTACGAGCTTTCGGCCGAGCTCGTCCGGCGACTTCGCGCCCGAATGGCCACGAGGTCGGCCACCAGCGGCAGGGAGGAGACGCCGTGAGGGTCAACCGTCAGCGGGCCTTCGTGGGGGTCGTGCTGGCGTTCGGCGGCAGCTTCGGTGGCGGCTTCGGTGGAGGCGGCGGAGGCGGCGGCGGAGCGGGCGGCGGGTTCTAGCCGGACGCGGCCGCACGACGCGATGAGGCACCGCGCCGGCCCCGGCGTCGGCTAAACTCAGGCCATGGGTGCTGTCGACACGATGGAAATGTTCTTCGAGCTGCTGAACAGCGGCGATCGCGAGGGCGCAGTCGCGCTGATGGACGAGCGGGCCGAGATGCGCGTCCACGTCAGCGGCAACGCCCGAACGCTTCGCGGACTGCGCGAGATCGGCGGCTGGTTCCTCCGCGCCGAGCCCGGCTTTCGGATGATCCCCGGCGATGTGCGCGACATGGGCAACACCTACCAGGCAAACCTGTTGATCGTCCGCCCCGGCGTCCCCAGCCAGCAGCTCGACGCCAGCTTCCGGGTCGAGGCCGGCAAGATCACCGCGATCAACCTGACGCCCCGCTGACCGCAGCGGCTGGGGCGCAATCGGCCGGCAAAGTCGGCCGGCAAAGTCGGCTGGCGCATGCACGGGCCTCCGTGGCGCGCCGATACGCCGTCAGTCGAACTGGGTGGTTCCCCCGAACGCGACTAGTAGCCCGGCGTGGTCGCGGGAGTAGGCGTGGCCAGAGGGGTCGGCGTCGCCTTCGGGGTGGGCGTTGTGACCGGGGTCGGCGTCGGAGACGGGGTCGAGGCCGGCGGGGTCCACGTCTGCCACGGGATATAGACGGTCATGCCCGGGAAAATGACGTCCCAGCTCTTGCTCCCCCAACCCGATAGGGGGTTCGCCAGCTCGAGTTGCGTGAGAGATATCCCGAACTTCGCGGCGATGCCACTCAGGGTCTTGTCCTTGGCGGTGATCGTGTAGACCTGCAGGGTCCTGTCGGGCTCGGGCGTCGGGACGGGCGTGTCGGTCGCCAACGGCGACGCCCCGCTTGCGCCCGCGATGAGCGACCCACTGGCGCTCGGGTTCACGATGCTGCCACCCTTGCCGCCCCACAGCGGGATCAGGATCAGGGCGACCATCACGACGGCGACGCCCAGCGCCGCCAGCAGCAGTGGCTGGTTGTTGTTCCGGTCCTCGTGCGCGCGCAACCGCGGGTAGTTATCCAGGCGAGGCGGTTTCTCCCAATCCGGGTGGGTCGGCCCACGCCGGGCCATCGCGTAGGCCGTGGTCCCCGAATCCGCGGAGCTCGACGCCGCGGTCGGGACGGTCGCGGAGGCGACCGTTCGCTTGGGTGCGCCTTCGAAGCCCCACAGACCCGAACCCGGGTCCGAGGAGTGCGGCGGCACCGGACCTGCCTCGGCGGGGGTCGTCCGGCCGCGGCTGGCAAGGAAGGCCGGCGACTCGACGGTGGCCGCCCTTGCGGTGGCCGCGACGATCGGACTGGTCGCGGCGGAAGCTGCAGCGGAACCTTTGGTCGCTACCCCGGCGGCCTCCTGGCGCGCCCAATCGAGGAATATCGGGCATTGTGCGAAGGCGGCGGAGAGGCAGAAGCGCTCCTGGTGCGGCAGGGCCCGTGGCTCCGGCTCGGCCGCAGCGAAGCAGCGGTGACCGTAGTCCGGGTGATCGGCTCGGTGATCTCGGTCGTCCTCGAAGGCGACAAACGGGCAAGCCGCATGTCCCTCCTGGAACGACGTGACAGTCTCGTCGCTCATTGGATAGATCATACCTGCGCCAGGCGGGGCCTGTCTCGCCCGTGCTGGCGCTCGCGTCAGAATGGCGCTTGAGTGAGGTTAGGTGGCCTGGAGTGAGGTTGGGCGACAGGCCTCCCAGCGTGGTCCCGCCGAATCGTCCGCCGACTCCAGGTGCGGATTCGCCACTCCCGGCAGCTAATCCACCGACGATTCGCCTCACCGCGAGATCAACCGAGCGCCATCCCGACCGAACTCCCTGACCATGGCCCCCGGCGCCGGCCGCTGCAGCCCTTGGCCCGGCATCAGCGTCGCCTGTGCAACGCCCCGCCGGCGTTCTCGCGCAGGCACGCGCTCGCCGGACCGGCTCTATGGGGCGCCCGACCGGCGGATCGGCGCTCATCCGACGACCGCCGCGTTGCCGCCCAGATGCGGTCGCAGGTGGACACGGGCGGCTTTGCGCTACCCTGTGGGCCGACAACCCTCGAGGAGGACATGATGCACGCCCATCTTCCAGCCCGCCGATCCCGCGAACGCAGAGCGGCCCGCTCGGCGTCGCTGGGGCTGATCGCCATGCTGGTGCTCGGCGCCGCGCTCGCAGGTTGCGCTGGCGCCACCAAGACGCCGAGAGTCCTTCCTTTCGTGACCCCGACCCCGACGGCCACGCCGTCACCCACACCCACGCCAACGCCCACCCCGTCGCCAACGCCCACCCCGCCGCCGACCCCCAAGCCCTCGCCGACCATTGGTCCGTGCTACGGGGCCGACCTCCAGATCACCATGACGCTGCAGGGCGGACTGGCCTGGCAGAGCGGCTCCGGTCACGAGATGGCCACCTTCCAGCTCGAGAACGCCGGCTCGACGCCCTGCCTCATCGCGTCCAAGAGCCAGCCGCTCCTCCTCAATGGCGACAACTCGATCCTGATCAGTGGCGCGGCCCCGGGCTCCTCGCCGCAGCTGATGCTGGCCCCCAACGCCACGCTGCTAGCCTCGGTTCAGACGTCGAACCTGTGCGCCGCGCCGCCGATCGTGGCCCCGGTCCGGGTGGCGTTCGTCATGCCCGGAACGGGCATGGTCACCGCCAACGCCGCGTCCCCGACAGACCTTGGCGGCGTCCCGTCGTGCCTGGGCGACAACACCGTTCCCGCGGGCGAAATCGAGATGAACTCCTGGGCGCCCTAGAGGTTCGCCTCACTGGCGCCGATCGCCGAGCCGACGGCGCAGGCCGAGGCGGAGCCGAGCGCCCGCAATTCAACGTGCGAGAGGAGCGCAGTTGCCAACGCGGGGATGGGCCGGCTGACCGCCGATCGAGCTACGCCTGGTCGAGAGCCGACTGAACCGACTGCAGGTAGCCCTCGCTGGTGTAGGTCGCGCCCGAGATCGTGTTGACCTGGGCGCTCTGGGCCGCCAGCACCTCGCTGCGCAGCTGGGGCGCCGCGTACTGGCCGATCTGCTGCGAGCGGAACTGGCCGCCGGGCAGCTGAAGGGTCTGCACGTCGGTGATCTTGCCGTTCTGCATCGTCACCTGGACCTGGACGGTGCCGAAGGGGATTTGGACGGCCTGCCCGGTCAGCTGTCCGGTGTAGGTGCTCCTCTGCCCGATCCCAGAGCCCGAGCCGGAGCCGGAGCCCTGCTGCGTCTGCCCCGTGGTGCCGCTCGAGTTGACGGAGGTTCCGCCGTTCGAGTTGACGGAGGTTCCGCCGTTCGAGTTGACGGTGATCAGCCCGGAGACGTTGGGCGTCTTGAAGCTGAGGATCAGGGCCAGCGCGAGGGCGGTCAGGGCCCCTCCGATCACTCCGCGTTTGGGAAGGAAGTTCATTCGTGCCGTCCTCAGAAGGTGAAGCGTTCGTAGTGGATCTGCGACTCGGCGATGCGCAGCCAGTGAAGGCCGCTCAGGACGCGCTCCATCATCCCGGCCGGCCCGCAGACGTAGATGTCACGGTCGTAGACGTCCGGAACCAGGCGGCGAAGCGCCCTCGGATCGAGTGGATCGGACGGCATCTCCCTGGAACCGCGGCGACCGACCAGGTAATGGACCGTGGCTCCCCGCAGGCCGGCCAGCTCGTCCAGCTCGTTGCGGAAGACCACCTCGTTCTCGTGGCTCGCCCGATAGATCAGCGTCAGGTTCCCGCGCGCGGCCGGGAGCTCCTCGAGGAGCGCCCGGAGCGGCGTGATGCCGATCCCACCGGCGATGAACAGAACGCGCGGTTTGGTCCGGGTGGCGCCGGTGAAGACGCCGTACGGGCCCTCGACGTAGACCGATGTTCCGACGCGGACGTGCTGCAGGAGCCTGGTGTAGTCGCCCAGGTTCTTGACCGTGAAGCGCAAGTACTTGCCGTTGGGGGCCGCCGAGATCGAGAACGGATGGGCCCGCCACCAGCCGTTCGACGTCATGAACCGAAGCCGGAACCACTGGCCGGCCCGGACCGGGAGCTGGTCGAGCTCCCTGCCGGTGAGATAGATGGACACGACGTCCGGACCTTCCTTGACGACGTTGGCGACGCGGAGCCGATGGCGCCAGGAGACCGAGATCGGCTGGCCGAAGCGGAAGACGAACAGCAGCCCGAAGGCCAGGACGTACAGGCCAATCCAGTAAATGCGCGCAACCGGATCGGTGGTGAAGTCGACGCCGACGAAGAGCTGGTGCAGGAAGCTGAGGGCGATGGCGAGGTACGTGTAGAGGTGGATTGCGTACCAGGTTTCGTATGAGGCCATCCGACGAGCCGCCCGCACGGACGTGATGCCGACGAGGATGAACAGGACCAGCCCGATGCCGGACCACAGGACGTAGGGATAGACCGTGAGGAGATTGATCGCCTCGTTGATCGGGCCGCTGCCGTCGGCCATGCCATAGCCGACGGTCGTGAAGACGAAGTGGGCGACGAGCAGCCAGATCGCGCTGAAGCCGACCCAGCGGTGGGCGGCGACGAGCCTGTCCTGGCCGAAGACCTGGTCGAGCCAGGGGCTGCGCGACATGAGCACGAGCTGGATCAGGACCAGGTACGTGCCGTACAGAGCCGCGAGCTCACCGATGGCGGTCACGATGCCTGCGGACGTCGCCAGCTCGTTCAGACCGCCGTGGCGGACCCACATGGCCAGGATCACGAAGGCGTTCCCGCCCAGCAGGGCGTAGATGTCGTAGTCCTTGATCGGCCAGACCCGAGGCACCGGGACGCGGCGAACTTTCCGGGCGGGAGCCGAGTAGGCCACGCTCCCGGAAGGGTTCGCAGCCACGGGCGCCGTGCCGGCGCTCGCCGTCGAGGGATTTGCGTTGAGGGCAGGGGTCGGGCCGGTCATCGAGTAGAGGTTGCTCCCAGGCTTCTGCGGCTCGGTGATCTCCGTGCCCGGCCACGCCGTATGCGCGGCCGGATCAACACAAATGCTGGGTCTGCAATCTGTAGCCAGACTGAAAACCTTATGCAGGAAGTGTGGGTTTTCCGTGGAGGCCGGAGGCCCGAATCATGCCCCCGGTTCCGATTGTCCCGGCAGCCGGATCGGCGGGCCGATCGGCCTTGACGCGGCGTCCGGATCGGAACGGCCGCCCGGTTGACAGGGCGCGCGGAGCCCTCAACACTTGCACACGGCCGAGGCCCAGCGAAGCTGCCTGCTGGTCCCCGCCTCGCCCGCCGTCCCATGCTGGGAGGAGACCCGATGTCCCTGGTAACACGCTGGCTGAAGCCCACCACCACCGTCTACGCCCACTGCGACGTTCCGTGCGGCATCTACGACCCGCACCAGGCCGAGCTGGCCGCCCGAACCGTGGCCCGCATGGTCGAGCTCCTCGGCCAGCTGCCCAAGGAGAACCCAACCGAGGCGGATCGCCAGAAGTTCGTTCGCTGTGTCGCCGTCAAGGAGCAGCACGCCGAGATAGTGAAGCACGAGATCCAGGTCATCTGGAGCGACTACTTCAAGCCCGAGCACCTGGAGCGCTACCCGGACATCCACGATCGAACCTGGAAGATCCTCAAGCTCGCCAGCAAGAACAAGCAGAACATCGACGCTCAGGCCGCGTCCGACCTCGAAGCCGCGGTCAAGGAATTCTCCGATATCTTCTGGTCGACCAAGAAGTAGCCCATCGGAGAGCCGCCCCCAATAGCCGTCGTCACCGAGCCCCATCCAATGCCCTTCGCCGAAGGCTGGCGCCGGCTCCGACGCGGGACGTGGCGCGTGGCCGTGGCTGAGGAGAGCATGACGCCGGCCCTCCAGCCGGGCGATTGGTTGTTCCTGGATCCCGCGCCACGCCGTTGGCCCCGGCGCGGGAGCGTCGTCGTGGTACGCCAGCCCGGGACCGGGCAGCTCGCCATCAAGCGGGTGGCGGCCGGTCCCGGCGACGTCGTGCTGGCCGGAACCGAGTACGTCAAGCTCGGCGACGAGGCGTGGCTGCTCGGCGACGGCGGCGGCCACTCCGTCGATTCGCGACACTACGGCCCGGTGCCGCTCGACGCGCTGGTGGGGCGAGCCTGGTTCCGCTACTGGCCGCCGCGCCGGATCGGGCTCATCCCGCGGCGCCGCGCCAGCAGCGCCAGGGCGCGGGCCAGCATCGCCTCGAAGGGCAAGCTCCGGAAGTAGGCTCTCGCGGACGGGCGATCGCTTCGGCCGGCCGCCGGGTGACAGACCGGCCAGTCGGCCGCAGGGCGACAGACCGGCCAGCCCGCGGCCCTCGCCTCAGACTCTGCCGATCAACTCGCGGGCGGCCAGCTCGATCATGCCGTGGTCGCGCGGCAGCATGTCCTGGAGCATGATCCGGTCAGCGCCCGTCGCCGCAAAGCGAGCGGCCATGGCCCGGGCCTGATCGGGCGTGCCGACGATCCAGCGCGACCGGTGCTCCTCCAGCAAGGCCGAGGCGTCGGCTCCCGAATCTCCGACCATGGCCAGCAGGTCGTGCACGCGCCGCTCGAGCTCGGCCTGATCTACACCGATGAGAAAGCCGGCCATCACAGACCGGCGCATCGTCGCCGGATCGCGGCCGATCTTGCGGCACTCGTCGTTCAGCAGGGCGAACTTCTCCCCGCACTCGGCCGGGTCGGCGCCCGACATGTTGTACTCGTCGGCGTAGCGGGCGGCCAGACGCAGCGATCGGGGTCTGCCCTCGCCGCCGACGATGATCGGCGGGCGGGGCCTCTGGACCGGCTTGGGATGGAAGCCGGCATCCATAACCGAAACCTGCCTGCCCACGAACGACCAGCCGTCCGGCTCCTCCCACAGGCCGTGGAGTATCTGCAGCTCGTCCTCCATCAGGTCGGCCCGTTTGACGATGTCGGGAAAGGGCAGGCCGAGCTGGCTGTGCTCCAGGTCGTTCCAACCGGCCCCGACGCCGACTTCGATGCGGCCGCCGCTCATCTCGTCGACCGTGGTCACGACTTTGGCGAACGACCCAGGATGGCGGAAGGTGACCGGCGAGACCAGCGTGCCGAGGCGAATGGTCGTGGTTTCGCGGGCGATGCCCGCCAGGACCGCCCAGGCGTCGGTCGTCGGTCGATCCGCCGGACCAGGGAAGCTGCGGTAGTGGTCCGAACGAAACAGAGCCTCGAAGCCGAGCCTTTCGGCCAGCCTGGCGATCTCCAGCTGCTCCAGGTAGGTTAGACCCTGCTGGGGCTCCAGCATTAGCGCGAAGCGCATTGCATCCTCCAGCGTCGCGATACCGCGAGAAGGCGACGGGGAGCCGCCGTTTAGGATCATGCATCCAACACGGCGATGCCGCAAAGGCGATGCAGAAAGTCTCGCTTCGGGCTAGACTGCGCGCGTCCGTATGGGGGACGGACCCATTTCGGGCATTGTCGTCAGGCGAAAGCTGTGCATCCTCCTCAGGCGGGCCGGCTCCCCCTCACCGGCCCGCCTTCCTTGTCCCGGCCGGGCCGAGGCTACGGCGCGACATGGCGCCAGACGCCGGACGCGGCATACTTGGCCCATGCCCGAGAAGCTGGCTCCGCCCAATCCGCCGCTCAGTGACGGCGTCGTCACGTTGCGTGCCTTCCGAGCGGATGACGCGCCGGTCGTCACAGTCGCCTGTCAGGACCCGGAGATCCAGCGCTGGATCCCGATCATCCCGGTGCCCTACACCGAGGCCGATGCCCGACGCTTCATCCTGATGACCCTCCAGGCCTGGCACGATGGAACAGGCTACGAGTTCGCGATCGCGGACGCCGCCACCGACCGGTTCATCGGCTCGATCGGGCTCCACCTGGGACCGAACCCACGGCTGCATGCCGTCGGCTATCTGGTCGCCCCGGAGGCTCGCCGGCGAGGAGTGGCGTCCAGGGCCCTGCGCCTGGTGACGCGGTGGGGTTTCGAGCACATCGACATCGAACGCCTGGCCTTGTGGACGCTGCCGGGCAACGTGGCGTCCCAGGCGGTCGCCGAGAAGGCCGGCTTCCGCTTCGAAGGCCTCGCCCGCAACTGGACGTTGGATCGGGACGCTCAAGCGACGGACGCGGTCATGTACTCGATGACGCCGGAGGATCTGTCAGACGTCCTGGCAGCCGACTCGGTTTCGGCGAGCATTCCGCTCGCCGCGACGCCCCGCGAGCTGCGGGCTTCCGGCACGCGAGCGGCCCCGTTCGTGCAGATCGCCGCGATTGCGCAGCTGGCGCCCGGGTCGATGCGCCGGGTCACGCTGGCGGGCCTGGATCTGCTGGTCGCCTGGACGCCCGACGGCATCGTCGTGACGGACGACCGCTGCCCGCACATGGCGGCGCCACTCTCCGTCGGGGACCTTGATGGCTGCGTCGTGGCGTGCCCGTTGCACGAGGGACGCTTCGACCTGGCCACCGGCGAGACGGTCCAGATGCCAACGACCGGCGGGCTCGACGCCGATGGCAACTACCACTCGTCGTGGTCACCGGCCGGCGCGGAGCCCAAACCCGAGCCGCCGAACAGGAAGCTCGAGGCGCGCCGCCTGACCCGGATCACCCGCCTGCGCTACTACCCCGCACGAATCCGCGAGGGCCACCTCGAGGCCCAGCTCCCGATCCTGCCCGAGTAGTCCCGGCCCGTCCAGCGCGCGAGTCCACGCAGCCGTCCGCGCCATTCTCGTGGCGTGGCCGTCCGCGGTCAGGTGTCCTGGCGGCCCAATCTTTCCGGCACGCATCAGGGCGACATTGAGAATGGCTGGACCGCCCTGACGGGATCCTGGACTCGCCCGGCGTCATAGACCGTGCCCCCGCAAACGTGAGAATCGCGTCTCGGACGATTCGTGTGGCCCGAGCTGGCCGTCGACGCGGCCCAACCTTCTCCGAAAGTCGATGTGGTGTGTATCTGGAAATATCCCCGGCCCACCCGCACGGCCACGCGGCGCGGCGCGGCGCCGCCTCCAGGCCCCGGCGCTACCTCGGTCCGGCTGTCTTTTCGGCCGCCTTGTCCGCCTTCGCCGCCTCCGCCGCCCGACGCGTCGAGCCGGCCGTCAGCAGCTTGCAGGCCTCGTCCATGTCGTCGGTGCAAACGAGGAGATCGGGGTCTTCGGGCGCGATGTTTCCGTGCACGGTCGGATCGCGGCGCAGCCAGTCGAGCAGGCCGGCCCAGTACTCCGTGCCGATGAGGACCACCGGGAAGTGGCGGATCTTGCCCGTCTGGATGAGCGTCAGCGACTCGAACAGCTCGTCGAGGGTGCCGAAGCCGCCTGGGAAGATGGCGAAGCCATCGGCATACTTCACGAACATCACCTTCCGGGCGAAGAAGTAGCGGAACTCGACGCTGAGATCTACGTACGGGTTGACCGCCTGTTCGTGCGGTAGCTCGATGTTGCAGCCGATCGAGAGGCCGCCCGCCTCGTGGCAGCCGCGGTTCGCGGCCTCCATGATGCCGGGCCCGCCGCCAGTGATGACGGCGAAACCCTCGCGGGCGAGGTTGGTGGCCAGCTGGCGCGCCTTGGCATAGTACGGGTCGCCCTCGAGTGTCCGGGCCGAGCCGAAGATGGTGATCGCCTTGCCGACGGCCGCCAGGGCATCGAACCCTTCCACGAACTCGGACATGATCCGCAGCGAGCGCCACGGATCCGAGTCCAGGAAGGCCGGCCGATGACGCGGCGAGAGAAGTCGCTCGTCCTCCGTCCGGGCATGGACGGTGAGCATCTCGGTCGCCTTGGGCCGGTAGGTCACGCGACCGCTGCGGCGGCGCTCGTGGTTGCCGTTGTGAACGTCGTTGTGGTTTGGGCTGGCGCCGGCGTCCGGTGCGGAGTGGGGAGCCGCAAGGCTCGAAGGCGCCTGGGCTTGCGAGGGCGCGGGTTGTCCCTTCCCGGTCGGCCGACTGCCGCCCCGGTCCCTCTTGTTCTGCGAATTAGGCATCTATCTCTCCTGATCGTACCCGCAGAGCATGCCACGCCGGTTACGCCTGCGTGCGGCCCACTCCCAAGGGATCGGCTGGTCGGACGGCAACATCACCCGCCGGAACGGAGAGGCCCGAATGCAGCGTGGGCGGGTGGCTGCCGCCACGCTAGTTGCCCGTCGGGGAGCCGCAACCACTCCCCGACGCGCGTACCGGGACGGCCGAAAGCCGCTACCCGGTTATCTCTGCGCGGTCCGCGAAGAGTGAGACGACCACGAGGCACCCGATCAGCCAGACGAACACCAGTACGAGAGCCTGGTCGGCCGGGAGTGCGGCTATGGCCTGCCCGCCGCTGCCGAGGCCGGACGATCCCGAGGACAACGCCGCGTTCGCCACGCTGAATGGCATGAACTTGACGATGTTGGGCAGTAACAGGCTCGCGAAGCTCTCGCCGAAGTAGAAGGCGATGCCGGCGCCGATTCCGGCCAGCTGGCTGCGGGCCAGCGTCGCAATGGCAAAGCCGAGGGCGGTTTCCTCCATGACGGCGACCCAACCCTTGAGCAGCCGTTCAGGCAGGTCGCTCAGCGTCGAAGCGTCGTTGAGCCCGCTGGTCGAGATGCCGGCCAGGTTGGCCGAGATCACGGCCGTCACAAGGGCGACCACGAACGCGACCACGATGCCGATGGCGATCAGCAGCCCGATTGAGGCATAGGTCAGGAGCATGTAGCGGACGCGACTCTCGCCTCGAGCGACGGCCGACTTGAGCGTGCCCCAGCTCCACTCGGAGCCGGCGATCGCCGCGCCGTAGACCATGCCGAAGAGGCCGCCGATGCTCACGACGACTGAGAGCATCCGGTCATAGGCCCCCGGGAAAGTGAGCAGATCCTTGATCGCCGCACGGCTGCTCTGACCGCCGCCGTTGCCGTTGCCCACGGTGCTATTGGCCGTGGCCCCGGCGAGAATGAGGATCAGAACGATCAGCCCGACCAGCAGCCCGAAAGTCACAAAGGTCGCCGGCCGCCGGTAGAGCTTCCGAATGCCCGAGAAGAAGAGCCTCATGCCGCGGTCCCCTTTCCGGCGGGGGCGCCGCCGTCCTCTGCGCCGTTGGGCGAGCCCAGGCCCACGAACTCACCTTCGCTGCTCGAAGGCCGCTGACCGCCGGTCAGCTCCAGGAAGAGCATCTCCAGGTCAGTGCCCGACTCCAGGCCGGAGGCGTAGATGCCTGCGCCGGCAAGCGTCTGATTCACTTGTTCGGCGCGATCCGTAGCCAGATGCACCGACAGCCAGCCCTCCTCGCGGTCGGTCTCGGTCAGCCGTTCGGCCCTGGCGAAAGGAGCGAGCGTGGCGATGGCGCCGTCGACCAGGTTCGGCCGAACGCGGACCTTGACGACGCCCTGCATGGACAGCAATTCCTTTAGCTGGCCCTCGCGGACCAGCTTGCCGGCGGCGATGATGCCGACGACGTCGGCCATGACCTGGATCTCGGCCAGGAGGTGGCTGGAGACGAAGACGGTCTTGCCCTGGGATGCCAGCGCCCGGAGCGTGTCACGCATGGCCACGATGCCGGCCGGGTCGAGGCCGTTGGCGGGCTCGTCGAGGAGCAGCAGCTTCGGGTCGCTCAGCAGCGCCGCGGCGATGCCGAGCCGCTGCTTCATGCCCATCGAGTAACCCTGGACCTTGTCGCTGGCGCGGTCGCACAGGCCGACCAGATCCAGCAACTCCTCGATGCGCTTCGAAGGCACGTGGGCGCCGGACGCGGCCAGCTCCCGAAGATTGGCCCGGGCCGAGAGATACGGGTAGAAGGTCGGCGATTCGACGAGCGCTCCCACCTCGAACAGGCGATGCCGGTCTCCCCGCCTGAACGGCTTACCGAGCACTTCGACCGTGCCGCCGTCGGCGTGGATCAGCCCGGTCAGGACTCGCATCGTGGTCGTCTTGCCGGCGCCGTTGGGGCCGAGGAAGCCGTACACCACGCCTGTCGGTACCGACAGGTCGAGGCCGTTGAGCGCGCGCCGGGATCCGTAGCTCTTGCTGAGACCGCGAGTGGCCAGGGCAAGGCCGTCCGTGCCGCGCGCGCCGCTGGTGCCGCTCACGCCGGTGCCGCTCACGCCGGCGCCGTCCATTCTTGCGCCGCTCGTGCCGCTGGTGCCGCTCATACCGGTCCCCCGCCGGCGTCCCGTGCCGGGCTCGTGGGTGGCCTTCCGAAACTCACCTGGGTCGCTCCTTCCGTCGAAGCCGACATTGGGGATGAGGCCGACAGTCGCTCGGCCATGATCTGAAGGAAGTGATCGAACTGGGCCAGCTCGTCCGGCGTCAGAAGCGCAAGCACCTTTCGCATCGCCTCTTGTCGGGCACCCTCGATCTCCGCCAGCAGGCGTGCGCCCTCGTCGCTGAGCTGACAATCGACCACGCGTCGGTCATCGGCGCGGTGGATCCGCACCGCCAGTCCGCGGCGCTCCACTCGATCGACGAACTCGGAGGCAGTGGCATCGGTAACCCCCAGCATGTCGGCGAGCTGCCCGATCGAGACGGGTCCCGATTGACGGACCACGAAGAGGAGCCGCAGCTGACCGAACGTCAGGTCGTGGGAGGCCCAGCCCGGCGGCCCATTCGGCATAAGCCGGCCAAGCGCTTGAGCGTGAGCCTCGACATCGTCGAACGTTACGGCATTCCTTGATGTTTCGGCCATGCCCTTACCTTATGGTGAATTCCTCATGGAATCCTGAAAGCGGGACCGGTTCCGCCCGATGGATGGAGCGCCACTTGCAGCGCGCTACTTCGCTGTTCCCGCCAGCCAGGTCCTCCACGTGGCGTCGGCCGGGCCGGCGGTGAAGGCGTTGCCGAAGCGGATGAGGGGCAGCCGGAGAAGCCCATTGTTGGCGAGCAGTCGCTCCACGATCTCATCGTCGCCCAGGCTCATGTGGGCCAGACCCAGGTCCCTGTACTGGCGCCCCTGGGTGTCCAGCAGCGCGGCGGCCCCGAGCCGTTCCACGAAGCGGCGCAACTCCCCGGGTGCGATCGGTTTGCGGCGCAGGTCGACGAAGGTGACGTTCACGCGCCGCTCCTTGAAGAAGCGCAGCGCGGCCTGGGTCGGGCGCGAATCGACGAGCCCGAAGAGCTGGACGGTCGGACCGGCGGGAGCGGGCATGGCGAGAAGAGTAGCGGGTCGAGCCGCATCGCCCGGCCGGGGTCTATCGGGTCGACCGTCGAGCCCACAGTTTCTGCAGGATTCCCGCCCTGTGATCGTTATTCGGGATCTGGCCGATATCCGGACGACCCCGCCCGCGCCGGCGGCTCGTATGGCTCACTGGGGGCCCGATATCACGCTCGAGCAGGCGGCATCGATCCGCGGGAAGCGCGATCGGACCCACTCCGGCCCCGTGGTTGCTGCATTGCGACCGCCCTGGGAGAAATCTGCAGAAACGGGCCGCGCCGGGGGCCGAGGCGCCCGGGCGGGTCCACTCCCCTCCCCCTTGTGCCTCGCGGCCGCTACCATCCACGCAGGAGGTGCGGCGTGATCTGGTTCACCGTTCAGTTGGACGACAAGCCCGGGGCCCTGGCGCGAATGGCGGCCGCCCTCGGCGAGCGAGGCATCAACATCACTGCCATCGTCGGGGTCGCCGAGGACACCGACGGCGCGCTGATGCTGACCACGAGCGACGCGGCCGGGACGCGCAAGGCGTTCGAGGCCCTCCAGCTCGGGTTCGAGGAGCATGACGACGCGGCCGGGATGACGCTCGACGACATGTCGCGGGCAACCGGCCTGACCGATCGCGGTATGGGCGGGGGCCGCTGACATGGCGCGCTCGGAGCACACCGCGCCAACGGTCGCCGTTCGCCTCGACTACGCCGACCGCCCGGCCGCGATCGCGGAGGTCGCCAGCCATGTGGCCGCGGCCGGCGGCACCGTCCGAACTCTCAGCACCGTTCGCCGCTGGACGGACGCCGAGGCTGGGCCACTGGTCGAGATCGAGCTGGAAATCGAAGGGCTGCCCGACGAACGCGTCACCGAGATCCTCGACGAGCTGCCGAACCTGCGGGGCTGCCGCAAGACCAAGTCCCTGGACAAGGTCTTCGGCAAGCGGCTCATCGTCATCGGCGGTGGGGCGCAGATCGCCCAGGCCGTGCTCGGGGCGGTCAGCGAGGCGGACCGCCACAACCTCCGCGGCGAGAAGATCAGCGTCGACACCATCCCGCTCGTCGGTGAGGAGAACCTGGCCTCAGCCGTCCGCGCCGTGGCCGACCTCGACCGGGCCCGGGCGCTGCTGCTCGCCGGCTCGATCATGGGCGGCGACATCACCAGGGCCGTGCAGGAGATCCAGGCGCTCGGCATCCCGGTCATCTCGCTCAACATGGTCGGCACCGTGACCGACGTGGCGGACCTGGTGGTCACCGACCCGGTTCAGGCCGGCACGATGGCGGTCATGGGTATCGCCGACACGGCCAAGTTCGACTTCGCCCGGCAGAAGGGCCGGCGCTACTAGCCGGCGGTCGAACCGGCGACCCGCCCCAGGCCGGGGCGGCAACTCGGAGGCGCTGGATGCGCATCGCGACCTGGAATGTCAACTCGCTCAAGGCCCGCCTGCCGCGAGTCGAGGAGTGGCTCGCCCAACGCGCCCCGGACGTGCTACTGATGCAGGAAACCAAGCTCGCCGACCAGGCGGCCCCGGACATGCCGTTCCAGATGGCAGGTTACGAGCTGGCCCACCACGGCGAGGGGCGCTGGAACGGCGTCGCCATCGCGAGCCGCGTCGGGATCGCGGACGTCATCACGAACTTCGGCGACGGGCCGGTCCGCCGCTCACCCGGGCCCGAGTCCGCGACGGCGGCGATCGCCACTGCCATCGAGGCCGAGGCTTCGGTCGCTCCCGGCGACGAGGCGCGAATGATCTCGGCAGTCTGCGGCAGCGTGCGCGTCGTTAGCATCTACGCCCCCAACGGCCGGGCCCTCGACACGCCGTTCTATCGAGCCAAGCTGGCCTGGTTCGACCGCCTGGCCCGCTGGCTGCGCGAGACCCAGGATCCGGCGGGATCGCTGGTCATCGGCGGCGACTTCAACGTCGCGCCCGAGGACATCGACGTCTACGACCCGCGCGACTTCGCCGGCGCCACGCACGTCTCCGGGCCCGAGCGCAAGGCCGTCGCCGCCCTGCGCGACTGGGGCCTGGTCGACGCCTACCGGCTCCACCACCCGGAGCCCGGCAAGTTCAGCTGGTGGGACTACCGCGCCGGCAACTTCCACAAGGGCCTGGGGATGCGCATCGACCACCTGTACGTGACCCGCTCCGTGGCCGCTCGCTGCACCGCCGCCGATATCGACCGCGACGCCCGCAAGGGCCAGCTTCCCTCAGACCACGCCCCGGTCTACATCGACCTCCGCGACTGACCTCTTCCAGGCCCGACGGGATACGTGGATCGCTTCTTACTTCGGCGAAACCGTCAAGTCTGAGGGCGTCCAGATCCGCCACCCGGCTCCCAGCAACGGAGCGACCAGAAGCTTCTCTTCGGTTGTTGAACCGCCGACGACCGTCACTCGAACCGTGACGGCGAAGACGCGCGAGTAGTCGGCTTCCTCCAGGACGTCGACGTTCTCGTAGCCGGCGGCAGGATCGAGGTCCAGGCCGGTGCGAGCCACGCTCACGATCTCGAACCCCGTTGGCACTGGCGTCGGCGTAGCGTCGGGCGTGTCCACGGACATGATCTGAGACACCGCCGAGAGCACGGCGTTCTCGGCCGCCACATTGCCGGCCAGTCTCGCCTGTTCGTAGGCCTCGACCGTCGCCCGAACGGCTGCCTCGTCATCGCCGGACACCGGCACCAGCCCGGCGGCTGCTGCCGTCAGATCCGGCGCCGTCCAGGTCGAGCCGCCGTCGGAGGTCACGAGCAGGACGGAAGTCACCTCGGCGACGCCGTGCCTCTCGTCCACGAACCCGACGTCCTGGAAGTTGGCCGGATCCGGCAACCCGCTGGCCGAGACCGCGGTCCAGTGCGCGCCGCCGTCCGAGGTGTGCAAGATCTGCGGCGGTGAGTCCTCATATGCAACCCAGGAATTCATCGTCAGAACCGCTGCCGGGGGGCGATTCTGGCCGGACGCCTCGGGATCCTCCTTCCAGGTCCGCCCGCCGTCGCCGGTGGCGAAGAACTGCCCGCCGGAGGATCCGACCGACCGATCCAGTACCCCGACGAGGCCCTGCTCGGACGTAACGAAGGTGGGCAGACTCACCGACCAGCCGGGCTTGCCATCGTCCTCTGCCCGAACGTTGGCAGCCGGCACCGCAGGCAGCTTCGCATCGGTCCAGGTGGCGCCGCCGTCCCGACTCACCGCAAGGAGCGCTTGCGTGCCGTTGTCGAAATCGTTCGAGACCGCCCAGAGAGTCCTCTCGTCCGTTGCCTCCATGACCGAGCCGATGGGGCCCGAGTCGGTGGTCGCGTTCGTTGTGATCACCCGCCAGGTCGCGCCGCCATCGTCTGTGCTCATCACGGTAGCCCGGGCATAGTCGTCGAGGCAGATCACGTATCCGACGTACGCGTCTACGAAGCTCAGACCGAACTGGATGCCGCAGTTGTCGGGCAGAGTCGCGGCGGCCCAGCTGGCTCCGCCGTCGCTCGTCCGGTAGATCGTGTGGGCGTCGGTGATCGTCCAGGCGTGGTCCGCGTCGAGCATGAACAGTGCGTCTCCGACGAGCGTGTTCATGTTTGCCCGGGGAATCGAGTGGGCGCGCCAGGTCTGTCCGTCGTCGGTCGACACAAGCAGCGCCGAGCCCTTTATGGCCCAGAACCCACCGGACCGGATTTGCCCCGACGGCCCTACGCTGGCCTCGGCGGTCTGCTCGAGAGAGAGAGGATTCTCCCCCTGGTCCGTGCCCTGGACCGCCGGCGTGCCGGCCGGGCCGGACCGAGCGAGATGGAGTGGCCCATACAAGCCGAACGTGAGCGACGCGCCGGCGACGACCAGAACGACCAACAACGCCGCGAGCGGCCTCAATCTGCCGCTCCGGGCACGCGACCTCGCGACCGGGCGAACCCGCTGAGTCACCGAGAACGCGGGCATCGCCAGCGGCTCGTCGTAGACCCGTTCATCCGCCGGCCGGCTCTTCAGCGCCGCCTCGATCTCTTCGTCGTGAGTCATCGTTCGTCCTCGGCTTGAAAGCGCCGACGTAGAGTCCCGAGTCCGGTGGACGCGTGGCCTCGCGCGGCGCTGGGAGTTATCCCCAGGGCCAGACCGATTCGTTCGTACGGCAGATCGGCCCGGTAGCGTAAGTAAAGGACGGCGCGCTGGCGCTCCGGCAGCCGATCTACCGCCTGCCAGATGGCGTCGACCTCGATCGCTCGCGCCGGGTCGCCATCGTGGCGGCCCCGATCGGCTGCCGAAAGCCCGCCGCCGATGCGGTCGACCAGACCGGCCATCCGCCGTCGCAGTCGGTGGCTGTCGATGCTCACCCGGTACAGCGTCCGAAAGGCCCAGGCGTCCGGATCGTCGATCTCCGCGCCGGAGTCCAGCTCGCGCCACAGGCGCAGCATCGTCTCCTGGACGGCGTCGGACGCCTCCTCATCACCGAGGCCGAGACGGCGCACGAAGCCGAACATCTCCTGCGAGCGGCGCTGGAACAGCAGCCGGACCGTCCGTTCGCAGCCTGCGTCGGGGATCGCGCGTGTTCCGGTCGCGGCGCGCGGAAGCGATCGATCGGCCATCACACCCTACAGACGCGGGAACAGCTCCAAACGCTCGGGCGGAATGCGGGCGGTCGCCGGACCGTCATTCGACGGCGCCGCGGAAAAACGTTCCGCGGTCCCGGATCCGCCCGATCCCGATTAGCCTGCCGTCTACGTCCTCGACGACGAACTCGTAGCTGCCATAGGCTGTCATTGCCGGCTCGCGGGCGATCCGGGCGCCCTTCGCCTTCAGTTCCTCGTGCATCGAATCGACGCCCTCGACGGTATCCGGGTCGAGGTAGATGTCGAAGCCGGCGCCGTGACGGGCGGTGTTGGATTGGACATCGCCGTGCCTGGCCTGCACCAGAATGATCTCGACGTCGTCGCGGTAGATCGCGGCGAAGACCTCCTCCGTGTCGTAGTGCTCGACGACCGTGAAGCCGAACACGTCGCGGTAGTACGCGGCGGTCCTGCGGATGTCCGGCGTCAAGAAGACCGCGGCCGCGTTGACCAGCCTGGCGATGCCCGTCATTCGCATCCCTCCGCTACGGCCGCGGCCACAGGCCTGCGCGACTCGCGCACGCTCGACCCGAATGGATGGCAGTATGCGCGTATGGAAATCCGCTTCCTCGGCGCTGCTAACACCGTCACCGGATCCCAATTCCTCCTCATCACCGATCGAGCCCATGTGCTGATCGACTGCGGCATGTTCCAGGGCGGCCCGCACGAGGTCGTCCGCAACCGCGTCCCTCCGGCCTACGATCCCGCCAGCCTCGATGCGATCGTCTTGACCCACGCCCATCTGGACCACTGCGGCCTGATTCCGCGCATCGTGGCCGAGGGCTTCAACGGGCCCATCTATGCGACCAGAGGCACGATCGAGCTGGCCACTCTGGTGCTGCTCGACTCGGGCAAGCTCCAGGAGGAATACGCCAAGCGGCAGCGCCACTGGGCGGCGAAGCACCCGGACAAGGCCGCCCGCGAGGAGCAGAAGGAGCTGGCCGACATCCAAGCGCAGGAACAGATCGCCGAGCAGGAGGACGAGGCGACCGCGGTCCCAGCCTTGCATCCGGGCGACCTGACGCCGGACGGCCACGTCGTGGCGTCGGGGGTCGACGAGCTGGCCCTGCACGACGAGCAAGCCCTCGGCACGCGCCTCGGCTACCCGCCCGTTGGTCACGCCAACTACGCGGCTTCCATGGCCGGCAATCCAGCTCAGCCGAACCTCGTCGTTGAGGAGCCGCTCTACGACACGGCGCAGGCCCAGAGTTCGCTGGACCGGTTCAAGGCCGTGGCTTACGAGGCAACGGTCGCCGTCGCCCCCGGCATCACCGCCGTCTTCCACGACGCGGGCCACATCCTCGGCTCCTCGATCGTGGAGCTGCGCGTCGAGGCGCAGGGGAGCACCCCGGCCCGGACCCTCGTCTTTTCCGGCGATCTCGGCCGCACCGCCGCCCCGATCCTGCGCGACCCCACCGTCATCAAGGCCGCCGACTACGTCTTTGTCGAGTCGACCTACGGCGGCCGCACCCACGAGCCCGAGGACGAGTCTCTCGATCAGCTCGCGCAGGCCGTGAACGACGTCATCGCGCAGAGCGGCGTGCTCTTGATCCCGTCGTTCGCGATCGGCCGAACGCAGGAGGTCGTCTGGGCCCTGCAGCACCTCCTCGACGCCGGCCGCATCCCCAGGATCAAGCTCTACCTCGACTCTCCGATGGCGTCGAAGGCGTCGACGATCTACCGCGAGCACCGCGATTACTACGACGCCGACACGCTGGCCCTGCTGAACAAGGGCGAAGGCCCGATCGACTTCCCGAACGAGCAGGAGACGCCGCTGGCGGCCGACTCCGAGAAGATCGATCGCTCGCGACGGCCGTACGTCCTGGTCGCCTCGAACGGGATGCTCACCGGCGGCCGCGTCCTGGGCCACCTGCGAACCCTCATCGGCGACACGAAGGCGATGATCCTGTTCGTGGGTTACCAGGGCGAGGGCACGCTCGGGGCCCGCCTGCAGGCCGGCGTGAAGACGGCCCGCCTCGACGGTCAGGAGTATCAGGTCCGCTGTGCCGTGCGCTCCATCACCGGTTTCTCCGCCCACGCCGACGAGCCTCAGATCCTGGCCTGGCTCGGCCATTTCATCGAGGGCCGAAAGGCCGGCGACCCGGGCGTGCCGCGACAGATCTTTATCGTCCACGGCGACCCCGAGGCGCAGCAGGCGATCGAACCGAAGATCGAGGCTCTCGGGCTGCCGGCGTCCGCGCCCCACTGGCACGAGCACGTCAAGCTCGTCTAGAGCCCGGAGCCCTTGCCGCCATGCTCCACGCCACGCCTGAAGCCACGACTGTCGCCCGGGCGATCCGCCAGATCCGACTCGAGGAGCGCGGCGAGCTCGACCGCGTGATCGTGAAGAGCTGGGGCTCGCCCTACGTGGCCAGCCGCCTCTCTCTTCATCGAGTCTCTGGACTGCCATGCCTGCTGGCCGTGGACGGCGAGCGCTGGCTGGGCGTGGCCGCGTACCGCTTCGCCGCGGGCGCCTGCAAGCTCGTCCTGCTCGAGGCCTTCGAACGGGGCCACGGAACGGGTACGGCACTCCTGAACGCGGTCGCCGAGCTGGCCCGTGCGGCGGGCGCTCGCCGCCTGTGGCTCGTGACCACTTACGACAACGTCGATGCCATGCGCTTCTATCAACGCCGCGGCCTGCGTCTCGTGCGTCTGTGGCCCGACGCGGCGACGCAGGCCCGCAAGTTGCTCAAGCCCGAGATCCCGCTCGTCGGGGACCACGGAATCCCCATCCGAGACGAGCTGGAGTTCGACTGCCCGCTGACCGGTCCATCCGGCCGGCCTGTATGCCGGGACGCTCCCGTCGAGGCCGACCAAAGGGGGATAACTCGATGAAGCGGAAACGCGCGCCCAAACGCCCATCTTCGAGCGGCGACGTACCGCCCGCCGCTCGCCAGTCGGCCAGGCAGCAGAGCCTGGCGAACAAAGAGACCGCTCGGGCCCTGGCCCGGTCCGGAACTCGCGGCTCCAGCGCCAACGGCCTCGGCTCGTTGCTGATCTGGACCCTGGTATTTGCGGTCGTCGCCATCGTCATCGTCGTCGGCGCAGCGTTCATGACGCGGCCCAGCGGCGGAGTCCCCACCGGCACGCCGATCCCTCCCAGCGCGATCACGCCGACGAACATCCCGTCGAACGGCCGAACGCTGGGCAGTCCGAGCGCGCCCGTCACGATCGACATCTACGGCGACTTCCGCTGCTCCGCCTGCTTCGTCTTCGCCACTCAGGGGACCGAGCAGAGCCTCGTGGACAACTACATCGCCACGGGCAAGGCCAGCCTGGTCTGGCACGACTTCCTGACGATCGACGCCCACGACGGCGCCACGGCCTCGCGCGATGCCGCGAACGCCGCCTGGTGCGCGGCCGACCAGGGCAAGTTCTGGGTCATGCACGACTGGCTCTACGCCAACAACCAGTCCCCCACCGAGAATCCCGCGGCGTTCACCATGTCCAGGCTCTCCGACATCGGCAGAGCGGCCGGCCTCGACATGTCGACCTACCTGCCGTGCCTGGATCAGGGCACTCACGACGCCGCGATTGCGGCCGAGCAGGCGTCCACGCCAGCACAGGTGACCGCGACGCCCTCCATCCTCGTGAACGGCAAGTTCGTGGCCGGGGCGAACGCCAATTCCTGGCCCACCTACGACCTGATCAAGGCCGCCATCGATGCCGCGCTCGCCTCACCCGCACCGTCCGGGTCGGCCAGCGAGTCGGGGAGCGCGGCGCCGTCCGCGTAGCGTGGGCCTGGACGCCGACGAATGGCGTCCCGTGCGCTCGTACGCGCACGCGCAGCTGCCGGCGCAAACGCTGTCGCCGGCAGTCACCCCGCCCTGGGAGCTGGCGCGGCCTGAGAGCCTACGTGCCTGGGGTTGACGACGGCCTGGGCGCAGGCGTCACGGTGACGCCGGGACTGCCACTGGGCGCTGCAACGGCCGTGGGCGTCGGACTTGGGGAAGCCAGCAGCCCGCCCGGCAGGCGCATTCCGGCGGCGCTGGCGATGAGGGCGGCCGCGGTTACCCACAGACCAAGCTCGGCAATCGCGGCAATCCCGTCTCCCGCTCTACTCATCGATGCCTCGACCTCCGCTGACGCCGCTGGTTCGCCCTCGCGTTCTCCGTGGACCGGTGAGCGGCCGCGTCCAGAATAGCTACCTTCGAGCTGCCCGCGCGCGCTAGATCGTGGCGCCGCTCGATCGTCGCGCTGCTAGCTCGTGGCGCCGCCGGCCGCTCCCGTGCTGCCCGGGGCGTAGAGCGCCACTCCGGCCTTGCAGGCCGGGCAGGTCTTGGGGCCCGGATCGTAGGTGGGAAGGGCGAGCTGCCACAGGGCGCGGAGTGGGTAGCTCCGCCCCGTCAGCGGGGAGTTGAGCGCCGCCAGCCCGCCGGAGCGATCCGCGAGGACAGCGCACGTAACGATCTCCCCGCCCAGGGCCTCTACCGCGGGGATCATCGCCAGCAACGAGCCGCCGGTGGTCAGGATGTCGTCCACGAGCAGCAGCCGCTCGCCCGGGGAGATGGTGAAGCCGCGCCGGAACTCGCGCCGCGTGGTGCCGTCGGCATCCTTGACCTCTTCGGCGAAGATGGCCCGGACCCCGAGCTGCCGCCCGGTCTCGAAGGCGAGGACGATCCCGCCCGTCGTAGGGCCGGCGACGAGGTCCACTGCTGGCGCCCCGTCCGCTTGTCGATGCCGCGCCGCCCAGAATCCGCACAGCTCGCTAGTGGCGGCGGGATCCTGGAGCACGAGAAACTTCTCCAGGTACCGGTCCGAGTGCTTGCCGCTCTTGAGCAGGAAGTGGCCTTCCTTGAGCGCGCCCGACCGACGGAAGAGCTCCTCCGTCCGCGCCGCGATAACCTTCGCCGCCGCAATCTCGGCCGCCGGTCGAATCGTGGTCATGCCAGCCTCCCTTCGGTCCGCGGCCGGTCACTCAACCCGGCCCGCGGCTGGTCACTCAACCCGGCCCGCGGCTGCCTGGTCCTCTCCCGACTCACGGTCGATACTCCGCACCCTTGACGGACGGCGCGCCGGCGCGCTTGGGCAGGGCCGTCCCGACGAGCGGAGCGTAGGACGAGAGCCCACGCCGCAAGCACTCCGCACGCAGCTCGTCGCCAAGCCGGACCGGCAGTTCCGGGTCGGCGAAGATGGCCGTGCCGACCTGGACCGCCACCGCGCCACATGCCATGAAGTCCAGCACGTCCGCGAGGGAGGTCACGCCGCCGATGCCGACGATCGGGATCGAGACCACCTGCGCCACCTCGTAGACGATGCGCAGCGCCACCGGCTTGATGGCCGGGCCCGACAGGCCACCGTAGGTGTTGCCCAGGAAGGCGCGCGTTCGGTCGGCCGAGACGGCCAGCCCCGAGAGTGTGTTGATGGCCGTGATCGCGTCGGCGCCGGCCTCCTCGATCGCTCTGGCGATGGGCCGGACGTCCGCCACGTTGGGCGAGAGCTTGACCAGCAGCGGCAGGTCGGTCGCCCGGCGGACGGCTGCGGTGACGGCGCGAGCGGCGTCGCGGTCGATGGCGAACTGCAGCCCGCCCTTGCCGACGTTGGGGCAGCTGATGTTGAGCTCGATCCCGGCCACGCCTGGCACGCCATCCAGCCGGCGCACCACCTCGACGTAGTCCTCGATCGACTCGCCGGCGACGTTGACGATGACCGGCACCTTCCAGCCCTGCCAGACGGGGCCGTACTTCTCGATGACGGCGTCCACGCCCGGGTTCTGCAGGCCGATCGAGTTGAGCATCCCGCCGGGCGTTTCGGTGACCCGGGGCGGCGGGTTGCCGGCCCGCGGCCGCAGCGTCGTGCCCTTGCAGCAGATCGCGCCGAGGCGCTGCACGTCCACGACCTCGCCGTATTCGACGCCGTAGCCGAACGTGCCCGAGGCGACCATGATCGGGTTCGGCAGCCGGAGTCCTCGCTGCGGCGCCAGCTCGACCGAGAGGTCGATCCGATCGAGCGCCTCGCGCTCGGCCAGCGTCGGCCGGGCGGCGAGCGGCGTGCCGCGATCGGCGACGGCAGTGCGGCCCGTCTCAACCCTGGGCCGGCCGCTGCCCGAGCGGGCCGATCGATCCACAGCCACGATGGCGCTCCTGATCGTCCGAACGGTCGGCGTTCGCTTCGGCTTGTCGGCCCCCCGTGCAGGCTTGGCGGCTTTCGCCCCCGCCCTGACGTCGGCCGAGGTTACGACCCTCTTGCGGGCCTTCACGCGATCGACTCCCAGGCGATCTCCTCGGCCGCGAAGACCGGCCCTTCGCGGCAGACACGCAGCGGCCCGTCCACGCCAATGACCGTGCAGCCGAGGCAGGCGCCCACGGCGCAACCCATCGTCTGCTCCATCGACACCTGCAGGAAGGCCTTGCGCCGCGCGGCCGTGGAGCCCATCGGATCCTGCCTGCCGCCGCCCTTCTTGCGGCCCAGCTTCGCGACTCCGAGACGATCACGGCGACCCGCGGCCAGCGCCGCCAGTCGCTTGAGCATCGCGTGCGGACCGCAGGCGAAGGCCTGGTCGGCCCAGGCCTCGTATCCGGGAACGAGCTCGGTCACGAAGCCGTGGTGGCCGAGCGACCCGTCGTCCGTCGCGACCACGTACTCCACTTCGTCGGGCAGCAGGCTGGACGGGTAGACGTGCGACGCTCTCTGCGCCCCAAACAGGATCACGATCTGGCGGCCGCCCTGGACCGCCTCGTCGGCGAGCATTCGGATTCCCGCCATCCCCATGCCCCCGGCGATGAGCAGCAGGTGGCGGCTGCGCGGGTCGACCTCGAACGGGCGGCCCAGCGGCCCGAGCATGTCCAGCCGATCGCCCTCGCGGGCGCGGGTCAGCCATTCGGTGCCGCGTCCGACGGTCCGGAAATGGAGCGTCACGATCCCGGTCGCCGGATCCGCGGTGTTGATCGAGAACGGCCGCCGCAGCACCAGGCCGGAGTAGTCGCCAGTTCGGACGTGGACGAACTGGCCCGCTCTCGATCCGGCGGCGAGCTCAGGCGCGTGAAACGATTGGATCCACTGGCCCGGCAGAATCTGCCGGGTCTCGACGAGCTCGGCCGAAACCAGGCGCATCGTCACCGGCGGTCGCCGTGCTCCTTGCCGCTGTTCTTGCTCTCGCCGGCATCGCCGGCCTCATCGCCCTCTTCGGCATCGCCGGCCTCGGCGCCCTCTTCGCCCTCGCCGGCCTCGGCGCCCTCTTCGCCCTCGCCGGCGGGAGCCTCCTCGGCCAGATCCGGGAAGGCCTCCGCCAGGGCATCGGCCAGGTCGCCGAAGATATCAGTGGGGTCGTAGTACTTGACGATCTCGTCAGGGCTGTCGAGCTTCTGCCACTGGCCAGACTCTGCGTCTTCCTCCGACACCACCTCGGCAGCGAAGGAGCCAGAGGAGCGGAGGGTGAGGCGCTCGTCCTCGTCGTCGACGACGATCAGGTCGCCCAGCACGGAGGTCAGCGCAGAGGCCGCGGATTCGAATTGCTCGAGGAGATGGGCCTCGGTCTGCTGGCTACGCTCCTGGAAGGCGAGGGCCAGATCGTACAGGCGCTCGGCCGCATCTTCCTCTGTCTCGGGCGCCTCTTCGTGGTCGCGGCCGGCGGCCCAATCGTCGGCCGCGGCAGCGTACGGGTTCTCGGCGCCGAGTGAGACGGTCTCCTCCGGCGCGATGTCCGCGGAGCGGAGCAGATCGCCGGTTGCCGTGGGCTCGGGTACCAGGCCGGCTTCAAGCTTGGTGGCCTCGGCGAAGGCGGCGAAGACGTCGGCCAGGTTGTACAGCTCGACGAGCTCCGCGGCGGATTCGATGACCTCCGTGTCAGTGACCCACTTGCCCGTGGTCTCGTCCTGGTAGCGGTTTCGGCTTCGGAACGTCATGTCCTCGGCGATGGCGAGGTAGTCCACCTCGTCGTCGATCAGGACCACGCCCCCGAGCTCGCGGATGCGCGCTTCGTTGCCGTCGAGAAAGCGGCCCAGCTGCGCCGACGCCGATGCCAGGAAGTCGGTTCGCTCCAGAGCGGCGTCCGCAGCGAGTTCGCCGAGCAGGTCGTTTCGGCTCGTATCCATCGCGGTCGTCTCCCTATCCCTTGAACTCGAGGTCCGGGCCGATGCGCTCCCGGAGGAACATCGAATGGTGCCGCTCGAACATCCACTCCCCGGCGCGGTGGCCCAGCGCGCGGGTCGCCTCGTCGCGTTCGAGCTTGTCCAGTGTGGCGTAGTCGGGCAGGTCCAGAAGGATCACGTTGTCGAAATCCCAGCCATGAGCGACGTTGTACCAGCCTATGAACTTGATCCCAAACTTCTCCTCGTACTGCCTCATCTGGCGAGGCAGCATCGTCTTCATGAAGAACTTGAAGAAGGGGTCGCGTCCTCTACGGACTGAGAAGAAGGTCGCAAGGACTGGCACTGTTTCCGCGTTCTCCTCACTTCGGCGCGCTGACCGCCACCTGGCTTGATCGGGATCATCCTGGCTTGCGGACGCGCGGACTCCTATTCTCGCACGAGTGGGGGCAGCGCCGACACCGCCGGTCGCGACCCTGGCGGCAAGCCCGAATCTCGCCTACTCGTCGCCGCCCTTGGGATCCTCGTAGGCGAGGCGGCCGCCGGCGATCGTGAGCAGCACTCGACCGGACAGCTCGCGGCCGATGAACGGCGAGTTCTTGCCCTTCGAGCGCAGCGACTCCTCGGTCACGGTCCACCGATCGGCGCGGTCGAACACGACGAGGTCCGCGGGAGCGCCCTCCGTGAGCCCTCTCTTGCGGGCGGCGGCGGTCGCGGCGAGCGCCGGCCAGCCGGCCACTATCGCGGCCGGTGCCGTTGTCAGCGCGGCGATGGCCCGCGCGAGGGGCAGCCTGCACGAATCGACGAGCGCGATCAGCACGCCGAGCGCCGTCTCGATGCCGCTGATGCCGTTGGATGCCATGCCGAACTCCACTTCCTTGTCCACGACCGTGTGCGGGGCGTGGTCCGTGACGACCGCGGAGGCGGTCCCGTCCAGGAGCGCGGCCAGGCAGGCGGCCGCGTCAACGGGAGTGCGAAGCGGCGGATTGACCCGCAGCGACGTGTCGTAAGGCCAGGCGGTGAGGGCTTCGTCCGCCCACGGATCGCGGGACGTGCCGTCGGGGCCGAGCGCCTCCCATGACCAGCGCCGCGCGCCGGCGATCCACTCATCGGCGAGGGCCAGGTGGTGAGGCGTCACGTCGCAGGTCACGGGCAGCCCGGCGGCCTTCGCCCGTCGGACCAGATCGAGCGAGGCGGTCGTGGAAAGATGCGTCAGGTGGAGCCGGGCACGGGGCTCGTCGCGCAGCGCGTCAGCGAGGACGGCGAGGTCTCGCGAGACGGCGTTCACCTCCCCCGCCGTTGGCCACCCCGCCAGCCCCAGGATCGAGGCGACGTAGCCTTCGTTGGCTTCGGCACTGGCGGTCAGCTCGAGGTCCTCGGCGTGCTCGACGACCGGAAGCCCGAGCATTCCGGCGTAGAGCAGGGCGCTGCGCAGGAGCTTGGCCGTCCGAACCGGCGCGCCGTCGTCCGAGTAGCCGATGACTCCGGCGTCGGCGAGCTCGCCCATGGCGGAGAGCTGCTCCCCTGCCCGATCGGCCGAGACGGCGCCGTAGGCGAGGACCTCGACGGGCGATCCGCTCGCCCGGGCAGCCGATCGGATGCGCTCCAGCACGCCCGGCTCGTCGAGGGCGGGCGAGGTGTTCGGCATCATCGCGACGGTCGTGTAGCCCCCGTGAGCTGCGGCGGCGGCGCCGGTGGCGACGGTCTCCGCGTCTTCGAAGCCCGGCTCGCGGAAGTGAGCGTGGAGGTCGAAGAAACCGGGGGCGACGACGACACCCTTGTCGGTGACGCCGCTCGCCTCTTCACCTTCGAGCCAGACGACCGATTCGAGAACGCCGTCGGTGACGACGATCTCGCCCGGGCCTTCGCGTCCGGAGACGGGGTCGACCAGCCAGGCCTTCTCGAGCTCGAACCGCTCGACGACCTCGCCGACGCTGGGGCCGAGGGCGGTCGTCCTGCTGGCGGTCTTCGACTGCAGGCTCATCGGATCGCCTCGGGAGCGCGCGCGGCTTCGCGTACGTGAACGGCCTCGTGCGCGGCCTCGTGCCCGCCGGCAGCTTCGTGCGCGCCGGCGAGCAGATAGAGCAGCGCCATTCGAACGGCCACGCCGTTGGCCACCTGCTCGGTGATCACCGCTCGACCGCTGGTCGCCACGTCGGGCGCGATCTCGATGCCCTCGTTCATCGGCCCGGGGTGCATCACGATTGCCTCCGGTTTCGCCAGCGACACCCGTTCCGCGTTCAGGCCAAAGCGGGCCGCGTACTCCCGGAGGGACGGAAGCAGGCCGCCCTGCATGCGCTCGCGCTGGATCCGCAGCGCCATCACGACGTCCGCGTCCCGCACCGCCGCATCGACGTCGCTGGTCACGTGGAACCGGCCGTGGCCGGGTATCGCGCCGCCGTCCCAGGCCGTGGCCCAGCGATCCATCCCCCGCAAGAGAGTAGCCGGGCCGCACAGCCAGAGATCGGCTCCGGCCGCGGTCAGCGACCAGATGTTGGAGCGGGCCACCCGCGAGTGGAGGATGTCGCCCACGATCGCGACCTTGCGGCCTCGCAGGTCGCCGCCGGCGAGATGCTGGCGCATCGTGTACAGGTCCAGCAGGGCCTGCGTCGGGTGGGCGTGCCAGCCGTCGCCGCCGTTCAGGACGTGTCCGCCGAAGATCTCCGCTGCAAGGTACGGCGCCCCCGAGACGGAGTGGCGCATCACCAGGATCTCGGCGCCAAGGGCCTCCAGGGTCCGGATCGTGTCCACGAGCGACTCGCCTTTGGTCACCGACGACGTGGCCGTGGCGACGCTCACGACGTCCGCGGAGAGGTTCCGCGCCGCCGTCTCGAAGGAGACGCGCGTACGGGTAGAGGCTTCGTAGAAGAGCGTGGTCACGCGGCGTCCGTTGAGGGCGGGGACTTTGCGGATCGGGCGGGCGAGGACGCCCTTCATCTCGTCCGTGGTCCGCATGATCAGCTCGATCTCGGGCCAGGTGACTACGTCCACATCCAGGAGATGGCGATGGTGCCAGGCCACTTCCTGCGTGCGGGCGGAGCCGGCGGTGCGGCCGACTGCTGCAGGCTCGGTTTCGACGTTCATTGGCGATCCGCCGCCGCGGGTTCACCGGCGCGGAGAAGCCGCCCGATGGACACTTCGTCGTTGCCGTCGATCTCCTCGACATGGACCTTGACGATCTCCTCGCGCGATGTCGGCACGTTCTTGCCGACGTGATCGGCGCGGATGGGGAGCTCGCGATGGCCGCGGTCGATGAGCACCGCCAGCCGGATCGCCCGCGGCCGCCCGAAGTCGATCAGCGCATCCATGGCGGCGCGGATGGTTCGGCCCGTGTACAGCACGTCGTCGACGAGCACGATCGTCGCTCCGTTCAGGTCGAACGGCAGATCCGTGCCCTTGACGATCGGCTGTTGGGCGACAAGCGACAGGTCGTCGCGGTAGAAGGTGATGTCGAGCGCACCGACCGGGAGCCTGGCCCCTTCGTGCTCCTCGATCGCGGCGGCGATCCGCCAGGCGAGAGGAACTCCGCGGCGCTGGATGCCCACGAGCGCGAGGCCCTGCGTGCCGGCCTGCTTTTCGACGATCTCATGGGAGATCCGAACGATGGCTCGCCGGATCTCGTCCCCGGTCATTATCTGCCGGTCGGTCATCGATTCTCGCTGCCCCGCATCAGGCGCAGTCCTCCTTCCCGGCCTCACCGTGCCGGTCGTTAAAGGTCGTGGGAAGGATACAGCGCATCGCGCCGCGACGCCGGACCCTGAAAGGATTCGGGCCCGCCGGCCGGCCCGAGCCACCCGATAGCCAGCCGCCGGCCGAGAGCGCCGGCGCGACTCGAGCGCGTGGTGCGGCTAGCTCCCCGGGCGGTCCGTAGAGACTGGCGGCAGCTTCGTGGCGATGGGCTGGTCCGATGCCGAGCTGTCCGCAGGCGCCGTGACTTCGGGCGTTGCATTGGGGGCGGGCGGAACCGCGGGCAGCTGGAAGAGATATGTCTTGCCGTCGCCACCCTGACCCGGTGAGGTGTAGACGAACTGCGAGTTGTTGAACTGGATGTTCGAACACGCCGAAGCCGACAGCAGCAGGCCATCCAGGTTGAGCATGGTCGAGCCGGGAATGACATTGAGCAGCGTCACCTGGCCAACATCCGTGAACCCGGCATCGGCCACCCAGATAGCCACGTACTGGCCTGTGGCGTCCCAACGAACCGACCAGCTCGTCACGATTCCAGGGTTGGGGCCAACCGGCACGCGCTGTGGCAGGCCGGTCGAGGTATCCGGCGGCGAGGAAGGCTGGCCTCCCGGGGCGGGCGCGACCGGACTGCTGACCGACTGATCGAAGGTGGCCAGGGGGCTGGCTGAATCGCTCGGCTGCGCTGCGGCTGGAGTCTCAGAAGGAGCGGCAGTTGGCTCGGGCGACGGCGCCTGGGCTCCATTGCCGCCCATCTGGGCGGCACTGAGGTTGACGTTGGACCAGGCATCGAAGTAGAAGCCGCCCTGGCCGGCCCCGTACAGTCCGGTCGC
>PMXQ01000026.1 GCA_003171065.1 Chloroflexota bacterium | reverse complement strand
AGGTTGTCGGCGCCGACAAGACCCGGCGCCACGGTGACCACGCCGCACAGGTGAACGTGGGATCCGACGACCTCTGATCGAGCGGCCGCGACGGACTCGAGATCGATGGCAGGAGGGGTGGGCGCCGGCAAGGTGAGCGTCGGGGTGGCCGTGGGTTCGAGCGTGGGCGTCGCGGTGGCCCCGGCCGTGGGTCCGGCCGTGGGTCCGACCGTGGGCTCGGCCGTGGGCTCGGCGGTCGGTTCGCCCGTGGGCTCGGCGGTCGGCGAGGGCGAGGGCGAGGGCGACTCGGAGGGTTGACCGGAAGGCACAGGCGAGATCGAGGTCGGGGTCGAAGACTCGTCCGGAGGCGAGCTGGAAGGAGCCGGTGTGGGCGTCGAGGTCAGCGACTGTGGGATTGGGTTCGACTGCACCACCCAGTCCGAGGCGTTGTCGTTGGTGTCGACCCAGTTGCCGGCCGCGCCCCCCGGCCGCCGCTCCAGGCTCGACCTGGCCGGTGGAGCCGGCGCGACCGCGCCCTCGAGATATGCGTTGCTCGCCGTGCCCCAGCTCAGCGCATCGATCACCGCGCCGCCGACATGCCGTAGAGCCAGCGATCCCCCATCGGCGGCGAGGCCGCCGATGTAGGTGGCGTCGGCGAGTTGCGCGTACGTCCCCGCCGAATTGGCGACCAGCAGATGCGCTCCGGGCGCAAGCACGAGCGGCGAGTCGAAGGCCGCCTTGCGCGTCGTGGTCGCACCCGATGCCGTCATGTAGACCAACTCGCAACCGCCCAGATCGGTCGCCACGGCCCCGGCGTTGTAGATCTCCACGTACTCGTCCGAGGCTGAGACTCCACCGGTCACCGCTTCCGCCAGCACCAGACCGGTCGAGACCGGCCACGCCACCGACGCGTCGGCATAGCCGGGCGAGACGGCGGTCGAGAGAGCGGCTATCGGAACGAGGAGCGAGACGAGGACGACGGCAACCCCGCGCGGAGCGGACATCAAGGCACCTCAAGGCGGTTCGCCGGCGGGGAAGGTGCGCATGTTGTACGCGCAGCGGCTTATCTGGCGCTTCACCGCGGCTTCACTGCGGCTTCACCGCGGCTTCACGCTGGCTTCACCGTGACTCATTCGGCCCAGGACGCGTCCGGCGCGGCTCTGTCGCCGGGCGCCGTCGCCCTCTTCGCGGTGCCCTCCACTCGGCGCCCCGAGCCGCCGTCCGTACTGCGGCCTGTGGCCAGGGGCGCCATGGACTACCATTCCGACCGCGCCGTTGTCGTCCCGGCCGACGCCTGACTTGACCATCCGTTTCGACCCGAGGAGAGATCGTGGCTCGCGCCAAGATGACCGAACGAGCGGAGGCGCGCCGCCGCTATCGCGCGTATCTGCAGGAACTGCAGGATCAGGCAGCAGCGAAAGACGCCCAGGGCACGGGGGATCTTGCGCCCGCATCGCCCACGGCCGCGAAGGCGAGCCGCACCACCCCGGACCAGGTCGTCAGGCCGGGTCAGAAAGTCGGGATCTTCTCCGCATTCAAGCTGGCCACTCGCCCGGTCCACTATCTCGACGACCTGCGCTATGCCCCGACGCTGATCCTGAAGACCAACGCCATCTGGCCGTCGGCGCTGTTCAGCATCGTCGCTCTGGCATACGGGCTCACCCGGACCGATTACAACGACAGTACGATCGGGTTCCTGGTCACTTTCGCTCTGCCCATGATGCCGTTGATCCAGCCGATGTTCGCAGGGTTTCTGGCCCCACGGGCCACCTGGCTGGCCGGCCTCATTTCCGGGATAATCTCGGGCCTCTGCCTGGAGATCCTGATCATCTGGTGGGTCACAGGCCATATAGCCAACCTGCCGGCCGATCAGAACCTGTCGGCCACCCAGTTTCTTTCCTCCACGGTCGAGGTGTTCCTCACCGGCATGACCTTCGGCGCGGTCCTGGGCGCGGCATCGGGCTGGTACAAGCGCTTCCTGACCCTGGCCAGCCCCGCTCCGGCCAGAACGCAGCGTTCCGCGTCAAAGAAGCCGGCTCCACGGCGTTCGACGGCTCGCCGCTGACGCCGAGTCAACCGCGGCGCATTCCGCTGTATCCGAGTGCCCGCACGCCCTCGGGCCGTTCCGGGCCGCCGACCCTCTCCGCCTCGGCGGGGAGTGACCTGACCTCGCGCGCCACCACGTTCACGACGTTCGCCTCGCGCTGGAGCATCCCCTCCACGTAGAGCAGCGCGTGGCGCCGGACCACTCCGCGAAGACGCGCCCACGCGTCCGGCCAGAGAGTGATGTTGACCATGCCCGTCTCGTCTTCCAGAGCCAGGAAGACCGTGCCGCGCGCCGTCATCGGGTGCTGGCGAGTGACCACCAGGCCGCCCAGCCGAACCGGGCCGGGGCCCCGATCCGCCAGCGAGGCGTTGGTCACGGCGCCGAGCCGCTCCAGCGCCGGGCGGAAGAGCGAGACCACTTGCCGGCGGGCGTCGAGCGATAGCACCGCATACGAGTCGCCCACGCGTTCGCGCTCCGTCAGCGCGGGCAGCTCCGGAGCCGGCGTCGGCGGCAGGCGCAGGTCCATCGGTCGCCCCGCGGCGGCCCCGGTCCGGCTTGAGGCACTGCCGGCCGGGCGCCCGGCAACCCCAGTCGTTCGGCCGTCCGCCGGCCCAGCCGCACCACCCTTCCGCCGGGCCGTTCGGCCGTCCACCCGACCCCGAGTCGCGCCCATCACTTCGCGCAGCTGCCAGAGCAGCTCGCGGCGGGGCCGGCCCAGCGAGTCGAGCGCCCCGGCTCGGATCAGCCGTTCGATCACCTCCTCGGGCAGCTCCGTCCGGGCCACGACGTCCGCCAGAGAGTGGTAGGGGCCGCGGGCCAGCTCGGCGTCCAGGCGCTCCGCGTGCTCGTCGCCGATGCCCTTCACGAGCGCCAGCCCGAGGCGTATGCCGTAGCCGGTCGCCAATTCGGGCGTCCAGCGGCTGCGGGACGCGGCCGAAGGGACGACGCAGCCGGACGAGCGCACGGCCGCCGGTCGCCGTGCAATGCCCGCCCCCTCGGGGAGCGGCTCGCCATCGCGGCCCACCCACTCCGTCGCCGTCCTGTAGCTCGAGGCGTTGACGTCGGCCGGCAGGACCGCGACGCCGTGGCGCTTGGCGTCGTTGATCAGCACTTCCACCGGGTAGAAGCCCATCGGCTGGGCGTTGATCAGGCCGGCGGTGAACTGGGCCGGGTAGAAGAGCTTGAGGAAGGCCGACTCGTAGGCGGTTCGGGCAAAGGCCGCGGCGTGGCTCTTGGCGAAGCCGAACGAGGCGAAGGCCGCCACCTGGCGGAAGAGCTCCTCTGCCTGCTCGTCCGTGAGTCCGTTGGTCGTGCGGCAGCCGTCGACGAAACGGGCGTGCAGCTTCTCCATCTCGCGGCTCGAGCGCCACGTACCCATCGCCCGCCGGAAGCCATCCGACTCCCCCGCGCTGAAGCCCGCCACGGTGATGGCGATCTGCATGACCTGCTCCTGGTACAGGATCACGCCGAGGGTCTCGCGCAGGACCGGCTCCAGGCTGGGATGGAGGTACACGACGGGCTCGAGCCCCTGACGGCGACGCAGGTACGGGTGAACGGCGTTGCCCTGGATCGGACCCGGCCGAATGATCGCCACCTCCACGACCAGATCGTCCAGGTTGGCCGGCCGCGATTTCGGGAGCGTCTGCATCTGGGCCCGGCTCTCGACCTGGAAGACGCCCACCGTGTCCGCGGCCTGGAGCATCTCGAAGACCTCCGGCACGTCTTCCGGCAGCCGATCGAGGTCGACGCAGACGGCGCAGTCGGCCTCGATCAACTGGAGGGTCTCGTCGATCGCGGCCAGCATCCCCAGGCCGAGCAGGTCGAGCTTGATCAGCTTGATCGTCTCGACGTCGCGTTTGTCGAACTGGACGACGACGCGGTCCGGCATCGTGGCCCGCTCCAGCGGGGCGATGTCGATCAGCGGCGCCGCGGTCACGAGCATGCCGCCGGTGTGGATCGAGAGGTGGCGCGGGAAGCCATCGATGCGGGCGCAGAATGCCAGCCAGCGCTCCCAATCCGGCATTCCGATCGTGGAGCCGCGCCGGACGTCAGGCGGCATCTGCGGTTGAGGCTGGACCCTCGCCACGCTCGAATGCGGCTCCGGCCTGACGATCCCTGTCACGTCGGGCCCGCCGGGTCCGCCAGCCCCGCCGGTGGCGGCGGGTCTGCCGGCCGCCCCTCTTGCCATGCCCGCCTCGAGCGCCCGCGCCGGGCCCTTTGCTGCTCTCTCCGCCGCCAGCCAGGCGATGCTCGCCGGCGAATCGCCCGGCCCGCCCTCCGTATCCGACCCGGCCGTCCGCCGTCGCGCCAACCTCCGCTGCTGCTCCATCGCCGACCCGCCGCCCAGGTCCGCCACCCGAGTGGCGCCGTGGCCCGCGCCGCGCGCCGCGCTGCCCCCACCTGCATCGCCCCGCTCTCCTGCGCTATACGCATGGAGTGAGTAGTAAGTGGGAGCGTGGCCCGCGGAGAGCTCAGTGACCTGCCCTTTGGAGCGCAGATCGGTCCGGTTTACCATCTCCGCACCGTCGCCGGGCCCCGATACGCGGTCGTACGGCCCGACGGCACTCCCCCGGTGAGTGTTAGGGAGAACCGCATCGTCAAGCCTCACCTCGGCTGCGCGATCGGGGCCGCCCGGCTCCATTGCACTCACCCGATGAGTGTTAGGGAGAAACGGGCTCGCGTCGCGAGCGGTTGCC
>PMXQ01000067.1 GCA_003171065.1 Chloroflexota bacterium | reverse complement strand
AATGGCCTGGTCTGAGCTGCCTCCTGTGGTGGGCACGGGAACGATCGATCGACGGAGGGTGCACGGCACTCGAACCGGCGGCCGGCGGGCAGCCCCGGCCGCGCCGACCCTCGGCGTTCCCGTGCCGGCAGGAGCAGCGTGAGCTCAACCGCACAGCATCAAGCCATCTATCGCCGCTGGCGCGCCCAGACCTTCGGTCAGATCGTCGGCCAGCAGGCGGTCGTCGAGACGCTCCGCAACGCCGTGCGCTCGAACCGCGTGTCCCAGGGCATCCTCTTCGTCGGGCCGCGCGGAACCGGCAAGACTTCCCTTGCCCGCATTCTGGCCAAGGCCATCAACTGCACCGACCTGCGAGACGGCGAGCCGTGCGACGCCTGTCCGTCCTGCGTGGCTATCCGCGAGGGGCGGACTCTCGACCTCTTCGAGATCGACGCCGCCTCGAACCGCGGCATCGACGCGATCCGGGACCTCCGCGAGCGGGTCCACTATCCACCAGGCGAGCTCGCACGGAAGGTGTACATCCTTGACGAGGCTCATCAGATCACCAAGGATGCCTGGCCCGTCCTGCTCAAGACGCTCGAAGAGCCCCCGGACTTCGTCAACTTCATGTTTGCGTCAACAGAGCCGTCGGGATTCCCCGCGCCCATCCTCTCGCGTCTCCAGCGGTTCGATCTTCGGCGGCTGACCGTGGGCGAGATCGGCGGCAAGCTCAAGACGATCCTCGCGGCGGACGGTCGAACCGCCGAGCCCGAAGCGATCGATCTGATCGCCCGCCTGGCCGCCGGGGGCATGCGCGACGCCGAGTCGATGCTCGACCAGCTCCTCGGCACGGATACCGGCGCGCTGACGGCGGAACACGTTCGCGAGGTCCTTGGGTTGGTCGAAGAGGAGACGGTCGAGGCCTTCCTGGACGCGTTGGTCCGCGGCGAGGCCGTGGCCGGCGTCGAGCTCCTCGATGGACTGGAGGAGCGGGGTCGCGACCTGGGCGCCTTCACGGAGCAGGCGATCGAGGGGCTGCGCCTGGCGCTGCTCGCGTCGTTGGGTCGCGGCACGCCGTCGGGGCTGGCATCGGCGGGCCCGGGCGCGCTCGCGGCCGCTGCCCGACGCCTGGCCTCGATCGACATGGCCCATCCGGGTGCTGGCGGCCTTCGATTGCAACTCGAGCTGGCCCTGCTGGCCCCTGGCGGAGCGGCCGAGGTCGCCGCGCCCGCTCCCGCGCGGGTTGAGCGACCCGCGGTTCGAGCACCGGCTCTCGCGGCCGCTCCGTCCGCGCCTTCGGCTTCGGCCGCGCCTTCGGCTTCGGCCTCGCGCCTGCCTTCGGCTCCGCCCGCGCCTGCGGCTTCGGCCGCTCGTTCGGCTCCCGCCGTCCATTCGGCTCCGGGCGAGCCTTCGCTTTCGACCGCCCCCGGCGCCCGGTCCGGGCCGACCCTCGCCCTGCTGCTGGAGCGCTGGGCCGAGATCGTCGAGGTCATCAGCAAGAGTCCTCCGACGCGGCCGCTCATCGTTGCGTGCCGCCCGGTTGGCGTCGACGGCAACGTCGTCACTCTCGGCTTCCCGGAGACCCAGAGCTTCTTCAAGGACGTTGCCGACCGCCGCCGCCCCATCCTGGAGGATGGCGTCAGCCGGGTCCTGGGCGTGCCTGTCTCCGTGCGCTGCGTGGCGGCGAACGTGGAGGTTGCCCCGCTGCCGGAGGATCCGGACAGCGCCCGGCTCCTGACCGAGTTCAAACGAATCTACGGCGACGACGCGGTCGACGTGGGCGACGTCGGTTGAGCCCGAGTCAGCCGATCGCGGTGCGCCCGGGCTGCCCGCCGCTTTCGCCCGTGCAGCCGAGCATGGTTTCGGCCAGACTTCGGAGGAAACGGCGGACGCAACCGGTGAGCCGCAGCGGATCCCAGGAGGACACGAAATGGGCATGGCCAACCTGCAGCGGATGGCAATGCAGATGCAGCAAGACCTCGCGCGCGTCCAGCAGGAGCTGGCCGAGACAACCGTCGAGGGAACCGCCGGCGGCGGCGTCGTCAAGGCCGTCGCCAACGGCAAGCAGGAGCTCGTGAGCGTCACCATCAATCCGTCGGCCGTCGATCCCGCGGACGTCGAGATGCTCCAGGATCTGATCGTGGCTGCCGTCACCGACGCTCAGCGGGCGGCCCGAGAGCTGGCCGAGGCGAAGATGGGGGCCGTCACTGGCGGTCTCCGGCTGCCCGGAATGTAGCCTGCCGTGCCTGCGCTTCTGATCGAGCCGGTCGCGCGGCTCATCGAATCCTTCGCCCGCCTGCCCGGCATCGGACCCAAGACCGCCCAGCGGTTGACGTACCACCTGCTGCGCGCCCCCGAGACCGAAGCCCGCGCCCTCGCCGCCGCACTGATCGCAGTGCGAGAGCAGGTCGTCTTCTGCGAGCGCTGCTTCAACATCAGCGATCGGCCCGTCTGCTCGATCTGCTCCGATCCGGGGCGGGACGCCGCGCGGCTGTGCGTGGTGGAGGAGCCGCTGGATGTCCTCGCACTCGAACGGACGGGCGAGTTCAAGGGTCTCTACCACGTGCTTCACGGCGCCATCTCGCCGATCGACGGCGTGGGTCCCGAGCGGCTCAAGGTCCGCCAGCTGTTCGAGCGGGCGGATGAAGCGAACCGGGCCGGCGCGCGATTCGAGGAGGTTGTGATCGCCACGAACCCCACTCTCGAAGGGGAGGCCACGGCGATGTATCTGGCCGAGCGTCTCGAGCCGCTGGTCGGCAGCGTGACTCGTATCGCGCGGGGATTGCCGGTCGGCGGCGACCTCGAATACGCGGACGAAGTGACACTGATCAGAGCGCTGCAAGGCCGGCGGGCGATGTGATGAACAGCGTGGTGCGACCTTCCGTCTCGAGCGGCCGGGCTCGGTTCCGGATCGCCTTCCCCATGCCCAGGAGTGCCTCATGAGCCAGCTCATAAACGAGATCCTGTTGCGGCTTGCGAAGCTGGTCGCGGCAGGCATCGTCGGCGCGATCATCTACCTCGTGGCGGTCACGGCCGCCGGCGTGACGCCCTCCTTCGAGCTCGCGGCGCTGTGCTGGATCTCCGCCGCGGTGGCGCTGCTGCTGGTCGAGAGCAGCCCGATCTAGTCGTTGACCAGGGCCGGTCGGCAGTTCGCGGCCGATGGTGCCCTCCGCGTCCCGGCCTAGCTGCGACCCTGGCCTGTGGTGACCGATACCAGGCCGGGGGAGCGTTTGACACGCGGGGCGGTGGCCGATAGTATTCCGCGGCGCCCTGGTCCGACGACCTTCTGGGCCGTCGGCGAACGGGCCGGTCCCCCGGTGTGTCGCTTGACACTGATGAGGTCGACCCTCATCATTGGAGCGTTGCGCCTGGCGCGGTTGCGCGCCTTCAACGCGGGCACCTTAACAAGTGAAGAGTGGCAGGAAATCCGGTAAGGATCGAGCGGGAATAACCCTCGGACGTATTCAGCCGC
>PMXQ01000126.1 GCA_003171065.1 Chloroflexota bacterium | reverse complement strand
AGCGCGTCTGGGGCGCCACCGCCCGAATGCTCGGCCAGCTGGGAGCGCTTCTGGCGACGGAGCCAACGACCGAACTGGCGAAGCAGCCAGCGTCCGAACGGGGCGAGCCGGCGCCAGAACGGGGCGAGCCGGCCGTTCGACCCGCCCGAGTCGACGACCAGCCCGCCATCGACGCCTTCCTGGCTGCCACGGCCCCCGAGCTCGCCACGGCGCTGCTGCCCGTGTTCGACCTGTTCGTCGCGGAGATCGCCGGCCGGATCGTGGGCCTGGCAAGCTGGGCACCGTGGGATCGGCCGCGCGCGGAGGACGAGCCGCGCGGCTTTGGCGGCTTCGACTTTGATGGGGACGACCGCCCGTCGGCAGAACTTACGCTGCTCGCCGTGGCGCCCCAGCTGCGCGGCCGGGGGATCGGCCGGCGGCTGACGAATGCCGTGGCAGGGGCTGCCGCAGGCGCCGGCAGTCGTCGCCTGCTCGGGTGGACTCTGGCCGACTCGGATATCCACCCATCCTCGGTCGCCGCCCGGACGTTCTTCCGCTCGAACGGCTTCATCGACCTCGCCGTCGATCGCCGCATCCGGGCACGCGGCGAGGATCGCCTCCTGCTGTGCCGCTCCCTCGACTGAACTCGCCCGACTGAGCCAAGCGCCAGAGGAACGCGCCACGAGCGGGATACGATAGGCTTGCGTCGCCCGCTCCAGACGGATTGGCCGCCTCCGGGAGCCGGCTGCCGGACGAGGAGAACCCAAGTGAGGAAGCCGACAGGCTCATACCAGGAGCTGACGTCGACTCGACCCAGAGGGCATGGGCACGCCTCCCAGGCGCCACTTCTTGCGGCCCTGACGCTGAGCTTCTTCAGCTGTCTGGCGGTCGGGCTGGCCGGGCCCGCGACGGCGGCCACGCCGACGAAGACGGCCAAGCCGCTGCCGACCTTCGTCGCGGGCCGCCACGTATACGACTACGGGAAGCTCCTCTCGGCGCAGTCGGTGAACACGGCCGGCTCGCTGGGGGCTCATATCGAGCAAGCGGGCGGCGGCCGAGTGGTGATCTACACCGCGGCAAGCCCTGCGGGTCTGCCGAACGCGGACGCCCTGGCCGGGGCCTGGCACGTCGACGGCATGCTGCTGACCGGCTCCAGCGGGGGCGGGACGCTGACCCTCGGCGCCACGCTCAAGGGCAAGCTCACCGCCGCGCAGATACAGATCCTCGAAGCGCCGATCGGACCGCAGACGGTCGCGAGCTGGGTGACGAGCACTCTGGCTCGAGCCGACGCCTTCCTGAGCGGGACGCACGTCTTCGACGGCGCCGGGGCTCTGGACGCGACCAGCCGCAAGAAGGCCGAGGCGGCGGCCAAGACCCTCTCGGTCGAGCTCAAAGCGCCGGTCTACATCGACATCGCGCTGGGCGGGGCTGACCCCTCGTCCACGGCCGCCTTCAACGGCGCGTCGCTCAGCAGCGACCTGGGCAACGCTGTGGTGATCGCGCTGGCCGTCTCCGGCAACGAGATAGCGGGCTCCATCGATTCGGCCGGCAGCCTGCTCGATACGTACCAGACGGGTGCACCATGGACCGCCGACACGCTGTCGAACCAGACCGCGGCCAACGGGGACGTCGGGGCCGCGCTCCTGGCGGCGATCGGCGCCGTCAAGCCGCTGCCGACCTTCGTCGNNTGGCGGCGATCGGCGCCGTCAAGGTCAATACGAGCTACACCAACGGCCCGACTCTTGCGCAGATATTGCCCTGGCTGATCGTCGTCATCGTGGTGGTCGTCCTCTCGATCACCGCCCCGTTCCTCTGGGGCCCGTGGCTGATCCGCAGGCTGAGCGGCACGGCGGGACCGATCCAGTCCGGCCTCCCCGGCGAGGCGGTCAGGACGGTCATCGCCGACACCGGACCGCCCGCTTCAATGCCTGACGGCGGACCCGAAGCGCCCCAGTAACGGTCGGGCCAGCACGTCAGCCGGTCCGAAGGCGTCGGCGTGCCCAGCGGGTGCGGCGCCACTCCTGGCTGGCGCCTGGGTCTCGGGCGGCGCTACCAGGGCTCCCGGTCGGGCGATTCGTGGTCGTCGGGTCGACCGCCCGGCCCGGAGACCAGGCCGCCATCGACCATCGACGGTTCGGGCTTCGAGCCTTCGGTCGTCGGCCGTTCGGCGTTCGAACCTTCGGCCGGCTCGGCTGCTGTGTCATCGAGCATCAGGACGCCGGGGCCATCGACCGCGAACTCCACGACCAGCGCCCGCATCGGGGTCTGCTCCGTCCACGCGGCGTGGATGACGTTGGGGGGCCAGACTACGGCCTCCCCGGCGGCGACACGGGCACGTGCGTCGCCGACCTGGACGAAGCCGCCGCCCTCGATCACCACGAAATAGGTCGGGTTGGGGTTCGAATACGGCGCCATCGCCGCGTTCGGCCGAAAGGCAAGCTCGGCGATCGCGCCCCGGCGGTCGGCGTGGATCGATTGCCCGTCCACCCCGTGCGTGCCCGAGGGCCCTTCACGGCGCCGGTGCCCGATACCGAACCGGCGGATCTCCATGGCCGATCAGGGCCGCCGGATTTCGAGAGCCGCAGTGGGACGCACGCGGTCTGCCCAGAACGCTACCGACGGCGGCGCTTGGTGCTGGACACGGGACGCTTGCGGATCGTGGCTTCAGGGTGCGCGGTCTTGGAACGCTGGAAGTAGCGCTGGCGCGCCAGCCGCTCCTCGTAGGCCTGGATGAGGGGCGGGAAGTGCAGGAACCGGATCCACAGGAAGAGGACGGCGCCGCCGACCATCGTGGGCAGGACGAAGATGAAGTCGAAGTTGAAAACCGTGTACATGAGCAGCAGGGCGAACGTCCCGACCGAGGTCCAGAGCAGCCACTCGTTCAGGTCCAGGAAGATGGCGTAGTTGCGCAGCCTTCGACCCTGGAAGTTGTAGAAGAAGATGGAGACGGCGAGCATGGCCAGCGCGAACATCCACGTGATCGTGAAGATCGGCGCGAAGTTGGTCGTGTCCCACGAGATGAAGAGGTATTGCCACGGCGCCATGTTCGCGCGGACCTCCGGGCGTGATGAGTCGATGTGGTCGTGCGACCTGGATGTTCGCCGATCTGCCAGGGCCGGCTTTGAGCGGCGGCACCGAGACAGGGCCCGGCTGCCGACGCCGGCGACCGGGCGCCTGCGATCTCTGCGTCCGCTGAGTATGCCATGACGCGGCCCGACTGACTTAGTTCCGCGCCGCGGACGTTCCAAGGAGAGGTCGAGGGGCGCGATACCCGAAAGCCGAGGCCGGCGGCGACGGGGCCGGCGCTATACTCGGGCCAATCCGGCAACCCAGGACCACTACGCTGCCTGGCGCGGGGCTCGCCACCTGCTCGAGCGCCTCCGGAAGCGCGGCGCCGCCTGGCCCGGGAGCCCCGAATGGCCGGCAGTTGGGAGGTACGCCTGGTGCGAGCCCTGCTCTCGGTTGCCAACCGCGAGGGCATCGGCCCGTTCGCTCGAGACCTCCTATCGCTGGGCGCCGAGGTCTACGCCACCGAGGGGACGCGCGAGTTCCTCGCCAATGAGGGCGTCGGGGTGCGATCGGTCTCCGAGCTGACCGGCACGGAGTCGATTGCCGGCGGCCAGGTCAAGACGCTCCACCCCGCGATCTACGCCGGGATCCTGGCTCGCCGCGACCAGCCCGCGCAGCTGGCCGAGCTGGAATCCCAGGGGATCGGCCTGATCGATCTGGTGGCCGTCAACGTCAACCACTTCGCCCCGCAGGTCGGCGCCCGCCTCGTGCCCATCGATGAAGCCATCGAGATGATCGACGTGGGCGGCGCCGCCCTCCTGGCAGCGGCGGCGCGCAACTACGCCGGCGTGGCGGCGGTCGCGAACCCGACGCGCTATCCGACGGTCATCGGTGAGATCCGCCAGCGCGGGGCCGTATCCGCCGAGCTGCGCCAGAATCTGGCCGCCGAGGCATACGGGCTCGTCGCCGCTTACCACGCCGAAGTCGCGGCATACCTCTCCAACGTCTGCGGTCAGACCTTCCCGAGCCGGCTGGCGATGGTCCTCGAGAAGGTCGACGACCTGCGCTACGGCGAGAACCCCACCCAGCCGGCCGCCTTCTACCGCGAGACGACGCATCGCGCCGGCACACTCGCCGACGCCACTCAGATCCAGGGGTCGAGGCCGTCCTTCAACGACCTGCTGGACCTGGACGCGGCCTACGCGTTTGCGATGGACTTCACCTCGCCGACGGCGGTGATCGTCAAGCACACCGATCCGGTGGGCCTGGCCTCCGCGGACGAGCTGGTCGAGGCGTACCGCAATGCTCTCGAGACCGACTCGGTTTCGTGCTTCGGCGGGATCGTCGGCGTCAACCGCGACCTGGACGGCGCCACGGCGCGCGAGATCGCGGCCAACTCGTACGAGGCGGTCGTGGCTCCGTCATTCGGCCAGGCCGCCGTCGGCATCCTTGCCCAGAAGCCACGGCTCCGGCTCCTCGCCGTGCCGGCGAGCCCCAGCGATGGTCCGCGCGACTACGGCATCGCCAACCTCGACTTCAAGCGCATCGCCGGTGGGCTGCTCGTCGAAGCGAAGGACGAGCTGGGGCTGGACAAGACGCAGCTCCACGTCGTGACGAAGCGAAGGCCCACGCTCGAAGAGCTGACGGACCTGCTGTTCGCCTGGCGGACCGTCCGCCACGTCCGATCGAACGCCATCGTGCTGGCGCGCAACGCCTCGACGGTGGGCATCGGGGCGGCCCAGGCGAGCCGCCAGACGGCCGTCGAGATAGCCCTGCGGCGGGCCGGCGATCGGGCCAGGCTGTCGGTCATGGCCAGCGACGCCTACTTCCCGTTCCCGGACGGGATCCAGTTCGCGGCCCAGGCCGGCGTCACGGCGATCATCCAGCCGGGCGGCTCGATCCGCGACGACATGGCCATCGAGGTCGCCGACCGCCACCACATGGCGATGGTCTTCACGGGGCGGCGCCACTTCCGACACTAGCAAGGGCGCGGCGCGCGAGGGCGCGGCGCGCGAGGGCGCGGCGCCCGACGGGCGGGCCAGCGAGCGAGGCAGCGTGGCGGCGAAGCCCTACCCGCCCGCGCCAATGGGCGATTTCGAAGATCGAGTGATCCGGCAGGCCTGCTCATCCGAATCAGAGGGTGACAACCGATCGGAACCTGACGGGCCGATCGGTCGGTCGGAGGAAGGGAAGCCCGGTCTTCCGGGCGAGGGGACGAAGCGGGCGACAGGTCGGTGCCCAGACAGCCGACGAGGGGCCCTGTCGCCCGTTTCGCATACCTGGGACACCCACGGGCCGCAGCCGGCTGCTACGCTTCGGGCATGGAGCCGTCGGGTCCGAGCACGAGCCCGGTCGGCCGGGGGAGGTGGGATATGAGACGACTCGGTGCAAAGCTCGCAGCCGTGGCGTTGCTGCTGGGCCTTCTGCCGCTGACCGCGGGCGCGTGCAACATCAGCTGTGCATGCGCCTCGACGCCCGACCCGAACTGGACGCCGCCCCCGGTCTCGGCTCAGGACGCCGCGAAGGCGACCGCGGCGTTTGCCGCCGGAAGCGCCGGGACGCAGCCGAGCGGCCTGGAGGCTGCGCTCTACTCGGGTCAGGACCATCCCCTCTACGTGGTGTCAGGGCCGACCGTCGGCGCCGTCGTCGATGCGCGATCGGGCCTGGTGCTTGAGTTCGTTCAGGTGGACGCGTTGCCGGACTCCAGCGAGGTCGCGATTTCGAGCGCCGAGGCGCAGGCTCGAGCGACATCGTTCCTGAGCGATCGCGGCAGAGACACGGGCATCCTCGTCGCCACGACTGCGCTCCAGGGCGGGGCCACTTCCCCATACGTCGTGACGTGGTCCGACAAGAGCGGCGGCGCGGGGCAGATATCGGTCTCCGTCAACCCGTCGAGCGGCACACCGTTTGCCTTCGCCGACCAGCGGTTCGGGGTTCAGTTCGTTCCGCCGTCGATCGGCGCGGCCGCGGCCCGGAGGCTGGCGCTCGCCGCAGTTTCGATGCCGGGAGCTCTGGTGCTCGCAAATGACTTCGATTTCGGGCTCGCGGATGCGACCTGGCAGGTGAGCCTGGGAGTGCCCAGCACCACCGAGAGTGACGTCTACGTGCACGGGGCGGCCGTAGAGGTCGACGCGGTCACGGGCGTCGTGACCATCGGCAAGAGCGACTGACCAGCGACTGACCGAGCCGCCCGCCGTCTCGCCAACGCCGAAGTTTCCTGATTCCCACCACGACGACATTGGGCAAAGCCGATCGGCTTGCCGGCGCCGAAAGCTGGGCCTCTTGCGCCGAAACGAGCCCCCGCGCGCCGAATCAACCCGAATCGGGATCCCGGGAGCCCGGACTTGGCTCGCGCTCGCAACCGGCGTGCCCGCAGGCGGACCCGTTCTTGCTCAATGTCGTCCTCATGGGAATTCGGCAAGAACGCCTCGGCCGCCGATGCGGACAGGGTTTACGCCTCGGGTCACACCCACGCTCCCGAGCCCGAGTCCCAGCGGGCGATCGGACGGACGGCTGAGGCGCCCTCGATCGATTCCCGGCGGGCGCGGGCCTGTTCGACCGATTCGCTCCAGCCGGGCGGGATCAGGTCCGGGGCGAGATCCGACAGGGGCGCGAGAACGAAGAGACGGCGGCCGGCGTCCGGATGCGGAACCTCGAGCAGGCGCGTGGCCTTGGCCGGATCGGGCGAGCGACCCTCCTCCGGCCGCTCCACCAGCACCCGCTCCTCGCCAAAGAGCAGCAGATCCAGGTCCAGCTCGCGCGGACCGTAGCGGAATCGATCCTGGCGCCCGAAGGCGCGCTCGATCGACTTGAGGGCGAGCAGCAGCGCGATCGGGCCGGTGGGCGCGGATCTGGAAGCCTCGGCGCCGGCCGCGGAGGCGCCCGTCGCGGTGCCGCCCCGACCGGCCGGCACGTCCAGCGCCACGACCGCGTTGTGGAAGTCGGGCTGATCCGCGACTTCGACCGGCGCCGTCACGTAAAGGCGCGAGACGCCAACCAGGGCGGCCCCGGGCAACGCCGCCAGGGCGTGGACGGCCGCGGTCAGGGTCTTGCGGGCATCGCCGACGTTGGCCCCGAGCCCGATGTACGCCCGAACCGTTGTCATCGACCGACTCCCGATATCGCGGGCGGCGGGCACGATTCGCAGCCGCCGCAAGCCAGGGCGTCGCGGCTAGACTCCGCTCGTGCGCCCCGTTGTCGTGCTCATTTTCCACGCCGCGGCCCCAGATGGGGCCGGGCCGTTGGTACGCGCGCTGGCGGAGGCGCGCCACTCCCTGGCGGAGCGGCAACGGGTCGCGTTCCTGGCGGCCGGCGCGGACGAGGTGGAGATCGTGGCGGGGGCGCCGGACGGCCGATCATTTGGCGAGCGCCTCAGGGCGGCGATGCGGGCACGTACCGGCAGAGCCGGGAGTTCGGGTGTGGGCGGGGCCGCCGCAGGCGCAATCGCGGGCAGTCGGGCCACGGGCGGCGCGATCGTCCTCGGTTCGGGGAGCATCCCCCTGGCGCGGGCCGCGGATCTGCGACGCTTCGTCGAAGTCGCCGCGGGGCCGGCCGGGCACGCCCTGGCGAACAACCGTTACTCGGCCGACGTGGTTGCCGTCTCGCGGGCGGCGGATCTGGCCGACCTCCCGCCACTCCCCGCCGACAACGCCCTTCCCCGGTGGCTGGAGGAACGGGCCGGAGTGGCCGTCGCGGACCTCCGGTCGCGCTGGCGGCTGGGCGTCGACATCGACACGCCGCTCGACCTGATCGTGCTCGGCCATCCGGCGGCGCGCGATGGCGCCGGTGCGGGCGGGCGGGCCACGGCCGGCGATCGCCACGGAACGGAGCCACTCATTGGCGAGCGGCTGGCGGCACTCTCCGAAGTCCTGGCGAATCGCCGCGCCGAGCTGCTGATCGCGGGCCGCGTCTCCTCGGCCACTCTCCGATGGCTGGAGAGCGGCGTGGCCTGCCGCGTCCGGGCCCTCATCGAAGAGCGTGGGCTCCGCGCCGCGAGCCGCCTCGCCCAATCGGGCTTGACGACCGGCTCGCGGCCCCCTCGCTCCGTCCTGGGCGAACTGCTCGACCGCGACGGCCCCGAATCACTGGCCCACACGGTCGCCCGACTGGCCGACGCCGCGCTCATCGACACGCGCGTCCTGCTCGCCCATCGCCACGGCGCCGACGACTCGGCCACACTGCCGGCGGCGTCGCCCCTGGCGACCTGGCCGGCGGCCGAAGATCGCTTCGCCTCCGACCTGCTGTTGCCCGGGTCCATCGCCGATCCGTGGCTGCGAGCCCTCACGGAATCGGCCGCCACCTCACCCGCCGACAACCCGATCCTGCTCGGCGGCCACACCCTTGTGAACGGCGGACTTCGCCTGCTCGCGCAGCGAGCTCGTGCGGGGGCTCGATGACGCCCGACCATCTGCCTCCGTCGCCCGGGCTCCCGTCGCCTGCCGGCCCCCGGCCTCCGGCCGATCCTTCAGCCGAACTTCCGTCCGACCGCCCATCGGCGCCTCCGGCCGACCCTTCATCGGAATCCGAGCGGGCGGAAGCCGACCGGTCCGCCCGGCTGGCCAGTCTGATCCGCTCCGAGATCGAGTCGTCCCCGGGCCGCCGGATCACCTTCGCCCGCTTCATGCTGCACGCCCTGTACGAGCCCGAGCTCGGCTACTACCGCCAGCCCGCCGACCGCCCCACCGACGCCGGCGATTTCCTGACCGCGCCCGAGACCCACCCGATCTTCGGCTGGACGATCGCCCGGCGGATCGAGCAGATGTGGGCCGAGCTGGGTCGACCGCGCCCATTCCATCTGATCGAACACGGCGCGGGCTCGGGCACCCTGGCGCTTTCGATCCTCGAGGGATTCCGTCGCCACGATGCCGGCGACCTGCTCGAGGCGGTTCGATGCGTCCCGATCGAGTCGAACGCCTACAGGCAGGCCGACCTGATCCGCCGCTTCGAAGAAGCCGGGCTCGCCCACATCCTGACGCCGAGCGCCGTCGGTGTGGCCGGCGTCGTGCTCGCCAACGAGTACGTCGACGCGCTGCCTTTCCACCGAGTCGTCAGGCGCGGCGGCGAGCTGCAGGAACTCTTCGTGGCATGGCGCGACGGGTTCGTCGAAGTTGCCGCCGAGCCTTCGACCCCGCAGCTGGCCGAGCGCCTCGCAGACGTCGGCGTCGCGGACCGGCTCGCGGACGGCCAGGTCGCGGAGATCTGTCTCGGTCTCGAGTCGTGGCTGACCGGGGTGGGCATTCATCTCGCCCGCGGCTATCTCCTTGTCATCGACTACGGCTACGAGGCCGCCGAGCTGTACGGGCCGCGGCACCTCGCCGGCACGCTGCTCGGATATCGCGGCCATCGCGTGCAGGAGGATCCGCTCGTCGAGGTCGGGCTCACTGACCTTACCGCCCACGTCGACTTCACCGCTCTCCGGCTCCTCGGTGAGCGGCGCGGTCTCCGTTCCGTGGCCCTCACCACTCAGGCCGAGTTCCTCGTCGCCGCCGGCCTGGAGTCGGAGTTGCAGGCGCTCCAGGCATCGCCCGCGACCACCGTTGCCGACTACATGCGTGCCCGCTCCGGCATCGTGCGCATGCTCGATCCTCGCCACTTGGGCCGCTTCCGGGTGCTGACCTTGGCCGCTCGGCCCGCGGCCGCAATTCCTCAACAAGACCGAGGGTAATGCGAAGTGAACGAGGGCAGAGTGGCGGGGCTGAATGAGAGGCGCTGCTGCTCTCCCGAGCACCTCTCCGCCCGCATTGATAGCCGACCCCGACTGGCACGGCCAGATACCACCACCCGGAGCCCCTCCGGATGACGTTGCATTACCGCGGGTGATATTGGGCGACAACCACTACCCAGGGTGCGCCGCCCTGCGCCACCGCCTCGCGCCCTACCCATATAGGCCACCTCCCGTATTGCCGGACCAGGGCGATGCCTCCAACCTACGCGACGGAGCAGGGGGGAACGCGACGAGGCCGTCGGGTCGGGAGCGATCGGGCCCCTCGCCGCGCCGGCTCTGCTGATATCGAACATCCGTGTGCAGCCGCCAGTCGCTACCCCACTGACGGCCTGGCCGGGGACGCGGGCGGCACGACTAGCCCCGAGCCGCCCGCGCCGGCTTTTCTGGGACGCCCAACCCTTCCCGACGCCTCACCGGGCCGTCCGCCCGCACGCACAGGCGGCGCCCGCGATTCCCGACACCCCCGGCCCTGCTGGTAGACTTTCAGCTGGACCGTGAGGGAACGGGCATCGAACCCGTCCCCACGTCCGGAGAGCAAATGCTTATGCCCGAACGCACCGCGGAACGCTCCCCGCGGACGGCAGGTACGGCTGGAGATAGATGACCGGCATCTGGTACGTTCTTGGCTTGGCCGCCGCGGGAGTCGGTTTCGTATTCCTCGTCATCGGCCTGGCCTGGGTCCTTTCGCACCGCAACCGCAGCGACAGCCACAAGGGCCTGCCGTATGAGAGCGGCATCGACACAGTCGGCGACACCTGGGCCAGGTTCGGTGTTTCCTTCTACATCTACGCCCTTCTCTTCGTCGCCTTCGACGTGGAGGTCGTGTTCCTCTTCCTGTGGGCGACCGTGTTCCGAAGTCTGCTGCTGGGCGGGCTCGTGAGCATGGGCACCTTCGTGCTCGTGCTCCTGCTCGGATTGGCCTACGCCTGGCGGAAGGGAGTCCTGACGTGGCGATAGGCGATCGAGGGCCGGGGGAAGCGAGCGCGGTGCCGGCCTCCGGAAACCCGGCCGGCGGCCCGGCAGCGCCAGCGGCTTCGGCGGCCAGAGCCGCCGCGAACGCGCCGGCGAAGAGCCAGCTCGCACCCCTTGCTCCGGGCGAGTTGACCGCGCCGATCGTGGTTCCCAACACTCTCTGGCGGGCGGCCAACCCGCTCGCGTACGACGGCGGACGTCCGGCCGAGATCACCCACCTGCGCGAGTTCGGCCTGACCGACGTCGGGCGTCGCGACGACGCGCGCTGGGGCGCGCTGCAGATCGTTCCGACCAAGGCGGACTACATCCTCGACCTAATCCGGGCCAACAGCCTCTGGCCGTTGCTTTCGGGCCTGGCCTGCTGTGCCTTCGAGATGATGTCGGGCGCCACCAGCAAGTTCGACATGGACCGCTGGGGCATGTTCCCCTTCCGGGCCTCACCCCGCCAGTCGGACGTGCTCATAGTCGCCGGCACCCTGACCACCAAGATGTCCGGGCCGTTGATCCGGCTGTGGGAGCAGATGCCGGAGCCCAAGTGGTGCGTTGCCCTCGGCGACTGCACCGTCTCGGGCGGCCGCTACAAGAGAAGCTACTCGACGGTCCAGGGCATCGACCGGGTTATGCCCGTGGACGTGTACATCCCCGGCTGCCCGCCTCGCCCCGAAGGCCTCATCTACGGCATGCTCCAGCTCGGGCAGCTCGTCAAGGATCAGCGGGGGCACTGGCCGGAGCGTGAAATCGGCCCCACCGCACCGGACAAAATCTGACCGATGGATCGCTCCCTCAAGCGCCGGCTGGAAGCGCGCCTGAGCACGCAGATCCAGGGCCCGATTCGCCAGCGCCACGACCAGACCGAGATTCGAATCCAAGCGGGTGACGTTCCGGACGTGCTCCGTACCCTGCACGATTCCGTCGATCTCCGCTTCGAGATCCTGGCGGACTTGGCCGGCGTCGACACGGGCCGCGTGATGCAGGTCGTGTATCACCTCTGGAGCGAAACCAGCCCCGACTGGCTGCGCATCATCGTCGACGGGATCTCCCGCGAGGACCCGCGATGCCCCTCCGCCACATTCCTGTGGACAGGCGCGGAGTGGCTCGAGCGCGAGGCCTACGACATGTTCGGCATCGTCTTCGAGGGCAACCGCGACCTGCGCCGCATCTTCATGCCGCCTGACTACACGAGCTTCCCGCTCCGCAAGGATTTCCTCCTGCCCGACGATGCCGCCCGATCCCCGGGTGAAGGCGTCCGGCACGTGGAGCGACCCTACGCCCCGGCCGTCGTGGCCGACGATCCCGCGGTCGGCGTCCGCCGGGCGCCGGCGA
>PMXQ01000142.1 GCA_003171065.1 Chloroflexota bacterium | reverse complement strand
GTAGCCACGGAGGTCCGGCGTGTCCGCAGCTGGCGGCAGTTCCTCTCCCCTGGCAACCCTATCGAGAAACGGCGAGGCGCCGAGGTTTCCGATCTGCTCCCGAATCGACATCCCGAACAACGGAACTCGCGTCAATCTGCCGGTGCCCGGCCAGAGCTCGCCCTCGAGATCCCCACGCACGGAGCCGGTGACCAGGAAGCGACCTGGAGTCGGCTGCGCATCGACTGCTCGCTTGATCGCCCCGAGGACGCCCGGCACGAGCTGCCACTCGTCACCACTCTGCCGCAGCCTCTGGTACCGCTTTGCCGCACTCATCAGTACCTCTTTGCCGCATCTCGCTCTGTCCCCCTCGATCAATCTGTCCCTGCCAGGTGAGCCGCGGTTGATCGGCAGGTAAGCGGCCACGGCCAAGATCGCCGCATGCCGACGCTTTTCCGAACAGGGCCGTACACCTTCTTCATCGTGCTGCACGACTGCTCGGAGCGTAGGCACATCCACGTCAAGGGCGGCGGTCGAGGCGAGGCTAAGTACTGGCTTGAACCACTGGTAGAGCAGGCGGCAACTCGGGGCTACACTGGCCGGGATCTGTCGAGGATTGAGCGCCGCATACGCGACAATCGCGAGGCGCTGATCCGGCGTTGGGACGAAGCGTGCGAAGGCGAACCGACATGAAGGCCGCACTAATCCGAGATGTCCGCGTGGACGACCAGCAGATTACGTTCATGCTCACGGACGGCCGCGAAGTGTCCGCGCCCACCTCATGGTCGGCACGCCTGACGAGGGCAAACCCGAAGCAGCGCGCGACGTGGCGGCTGGGCGGCTTCGGAACCCACGTCGAATGGCCGGCGATCGACGAACACATCGGTCTCTGGACCCTTTTGGGCGTGCCCGAAGAGGAAGTCCTAGAGGCCGCGGGGTTCGACATCGACCGGAACTCGGTCTGCAGCTAACAGCGCTATGAGCGCGAGCTACCCGACCGCGACCTCTACCTGGTGGTGGGCAACCTCGCCAGGCGCCATCAAACGTTCGTGATCATCGGCCTCGTCCGGCCGCCCCGGCCGAAGATGGACGGCGGAGCCTGATAGCCGATTGTGAAGAGCGTGGCTGGCATGCGTGGAGTGTAGCTGGGACCGCAATGGGCACCTGGCGGGCGACGTATGCCCGCTACTTCGCCGGAAACCCCGTCGCCAGGATCCGCGCCAGCTTGTCGATCGCCGCGGAGTCCAGCGCGGGGGCCGCGGTGATCAGCTTCCGCAGCGACCTGGGGTCTTCCAGCCGGACGCCGTGGAACGATTCGGGCTGGAACAAGAGCGGCCAGTCGACATCGATGAAGCAGAGTACCGGCGTGATCGGCAGCGTGACCTCGACCGACGCGAGCAGAGTCTCGACTGCCTTCACCTGCCAGCCCATGTTGTCGGCCAGGTGTGAGCAATCCCGACCGGCCACGTATAGGTGGTTGTCCGTGCGGAAGAGACCACCCTTGTCCCGAATTCTGAGCTTGCCGTCGTAGTGCTTCGCGTCGACTACGAAGAGGCCCGCCCGAGCGATCACGAGGTGGTCGATGTTTCCTCGCGTGCCAGGAACCTTGCGGTCGTGAAGGACGATCACATCCGGCAATCCCGCGAGCGCCTCCGCCAGCTTCCGCTCCCCGACCGAGCCCTTCGCCCACGCGCGGGTGGCCTGCGGCTCCGGGACGACTCGGACGATCACGCCGCCGAGGCGCTCGCCGAACCTACTCTTGACCCGCTCCGCGCGCTTGCCCGCGCGGCGGTCGTGCTCGCGCTGGGCCGAAGCGCCGGCGCAGCCGGGGTCGAGGGGCGGCGGAGGCGTGGCGACGGCACCGTCCGGACAAATGACGCAGCGGACGGTCTTTGAGGCGGCGTGATACAGAGCCGGGGCGCCTCTCGGGAGGGCGGCTCCGCAGGCTACGCAGGTGCCGGGGTAGCGGAGACGGAGTTGCTTCTGGTCTGAGGGCACGGGCTGGGAGTCAGCTCCATCAGCCATTGTCAGCGCCGGGTCCAGTCCGGAAGCTGGCCGTCATGCGCTGCCGCGAACCCCACCTTGAGGCTCTCTTCGAGACGGAGATAGTCCGCCGTTGGATAGACAGATACCTCGACGTCATCGATGTGGTGCTGTTCGAACAGGAGGCCGTTCAAACGTTTGGTGGTCGCGCCACCAACACCGCCCACGTAGTTGCCCAGCAATCGGCGGCGGAGACAGCTAGTCGACCCGATGTACTTCCACTCTTCAGTCGCCCGATCGCGGAAGACGTAGGCACCAGAGCCAGAACCGAAGTCGGGCAGCCACGACACCGATAGATCGGCCAGAAGAACCCACTTAGCGGCCACGTTTCGACCTCCACTCGGTGCAGCTGCCCATCACGCCGCGGCCCAGTGTTCGGAGAGGACCTCGGCTTGCTCCAGGACGGTGATCGTGGCTTTGGCTTGCTTGTCTGGCGGGTAGCCATGGCGCTTGAGGCAGCGCTTCACGAGGACGCGCAGGTGGGCCTGGACGTTCTCGCGGACGGTCCAGTCGATGGTGACGTTGGCTTTGACGGTGGCGACGAGTTCGCGGGCGATGTCGCGGAGGCACTCATCGCCCAGGACGGCTACGGCGGAGTCATTGGTCTCCAGGGCGTCGTAGAAGGCCAGCTCGTCCTCGGATAGGCCGAGCAGCTCGCCTCGGGCGTCGCGGGCCCGCATGTCGCGGGCGAGAGCGATCAGCTCCTCGATGACCTGGGCGGTCTCAATGGCGCGGTTCTGGTAGCGGCGGATCGCCTCGTCGAGCATCTTCTCGAAGGACCGCGCCTCGACCACGTTGCGGCGCGAGCGGGACTTGATCTCACCCTTGAGCAGCTTGGCCAGCAGCTCCACGGCCAGGTTCTTCTGGGGCATGTCGTGGACCTCGGCGAGGAAGTCGTCCGACAGGATCGAGATGTCGGGCTTCCGCAGCCCGGCCGCGGCGAAGATGTCGATGATCTCGTCCGACGCGACCGCCCGGGAGACGATCTGGCGGATGGCGTAATCGAGGTCCTCGCGCGCGCCCGATCCGCCATCGGCCGACTTTCGGAGCACGGAGCGAACGGCCTGGAAGAAAGCGACGTCGTCGAGGATCGCCATCGCCTCATCCGACGGGACCGCCAGCGCGAACGCCCGCGACAGCGAATACACCGCGTCTTGCAGTCGCTGCTTGCCGTCCTTGAGCGCCAGGATGTGCTCCTGCGCCCGAGGCAGGACCGACACCCGCTCCCCCGCCGAGCCGCGCGAGAACGCCCTCCAGTCGAACCCGTGGAACAGCCCGCGGCAGACCTCGTACTCGCGCCGCATCGCCAGCACGGCCTCGGCCTGCGAATGCTCCACCTTGCCGCGGCCGCCGCTCTCCGTATAGGCCGCCAGCGCCTTGCGCAGCTCGTCAGCCAGGCCCAGGTAATCCACCACGAGGCCGCCGGGCTTGTCGCGGAACACGCGGTTCACGCGCGCAATCGCCTGCATCAGCCCGTGGCCGTGCATCGGCTTGTCGAGGTACATCGTGTGCAGGCTCGGCGCGTCGAAGCCTGTCAGCCACATGTCGCGGACGATGACGATGCGGAACGGATCCGCCGGATCGCGGAAACGCCGCGCCAGGGCCTCGCGCCGGCTCTTGTTGCGGATGTGCGGCTGGAACTCCAATGGGTCCGCCGCGCACCCCGTCATGACGACCTTGATCGCGCCCGCGTCGTCGCCCTCGCCTGCCCACCCCGGCCGCAGCGTCACGATCTCGCGATACAGCTCGACGGCGATCCGGCGGCTCATGGTGACCACCATGGCCTTGCCGTCCATGACTTCCAGGCGCTTCTCGAAATGGTCGACCAGGTCGGCGGCGACCAGACGCAAACGCTTCTCCGAACCGACGACGGCAGCCAGCTGCGCCCACTTGCTTTTGAGGCCTTCCTTGCGTTCGACCTCCTCGCCCTCGGTGACCTCCTCGAAGTCGGGGTCGATCTTCGGTCGTTCGGCCTCGGATAGCTCCAGCTTGGCGAGGCGGCCTTCGTAGTAGATCGGCACCGTGGCGCCGTCTTCGACCGCGCGAGCGATGTCGTAGATGCTGATGTAGTCGCCGAAGACCGCCCGGGTGTTCGCGTCCGCCTTCTCGATCGGCGTGCCGGTGAAGCCCACGAAGCTAGCCTGTGGCAGGGCGTCGCGCATGTGGCGGGCGAAGCCGTCGATGAAGTCGTACTGGCTCCGATGGGCCTCGTCGGCGATGACGACGATGTTGCGCCGGTCCGAAAGCACGGCGTTGCGGTCGCCCTGCTCGGCGGGCATGAACTTATGGATGGTCGTGAACACGACGCCACCGCCGGCGACGCGGAGCTTGGCGCGCAGGTCGGCGCGGTCGGCGGCCTGGACGGGATCCTGGCGCAGCAGGTCGCGGCAGCGGGCGAAGGTGCCGAAGAGCTGGTCGTCCAGGTCGTTTCGGTCGGTGATGACGACGATCGTCGGGTTCTCCATCGCCGGATCGAGGATCAGGCGCCCGGCGTAGAAGGCCATGGAGAGGCTCTTGCCCGAACCCTGCGTGTGCCAGACGACGCCGACGCGCCGGTCGCCGGGCGCGCCGCCGGGCTGCCGGCCTGACTCGTATAGACCTTGCGGCTCGCCCGCGCGCACGCGCTTGCGCCCGGCCGCCCGAAGCGTCTGCTCGACCGCGAAGTTGACCGCATGGAACTGGTGGTAGCCGGCCATCTTCTTGGCGAGGGTGCCGCCGCCCATGTCCTCGAAGACGATGAAGTAGCGGACGAGATCGAGGAACCGGCGCCGCTCGAAGACGCCTTGCAGGACCACCTGCAGCTGCGGCATTCCCGCCGGCGCATCGCCGCGCCCGTCGATCGTGCGCCAGGGCTTGAACCACTCGCGGCCCGCGCCCAGGACACCGATCCGCGCCTCCGTGCCGTCGCTGACGACGAGCGCGCAGTTGTAGTCGAAGAGGGCCGGGATCTGCGACTGGTATGTCTGGAGCTGGTTCAGCGCCGACCAGATCGTGGCGTTCTCGTCGGCCGGGTTCTTCAGCTCGATCACGCCGAGCGGCAGACCGTTGAGATAGATCACGATGTCCGCCCGCCGGGCCTGCCCCTGCGGTCCCACCACGGTGAATTGGTTGACCGCCAGCCAGTCGTTGTTGTCCGGATCATCGAAGTCGATCACGCGCGCCTGCACCGCCGCGATCGACCCGTCGGGCCGCCGGTACTCGACCGTCACGCCGTCGACGAGCATCCGATGGACGGCCCGGTTGCGCTCGATCAGCGACGGCCCATCCGCTCGAACGATCTTGTGGAAGGCATCGTCGAGGGCCTCTTGTGGGAGATCTGGGTTGAGGCGGACGAGACTTTCGCGCAGGCGCCACTCCAGGACGACGTCACGGTATGTCGGGTCGGAGCGCTCGGCCCCGGGCGGGCCAACGGCGATGGCGGGGCCGTGGGCGACGGCGAAACCCGAGGCCTCAAGCCAGGCCAGTGCAGCTTCTTCTACGGTCGACTCGGCAAATGACGCTCCGCTCATCCCGGTTCCCGCCCGGACTGAGCGTCAAGTTCTCGACGCAGATCCGCCGGATCCAACGGAACCGCCATCTGCTCGGCCGCCAGAACCTCCCCGGTTGCAGCGCCCCTGACTGCCGGGTCGAACACAGCCAGTGCCTGGGCGACCACGGCCACCGCCACATTGCTGCGTCGCGCGGTTTCATCCGGATCGCCCGTTACCTCGCCGAACCTGGCGTACGCAACCGGACCGTCATTGCCCGGCTCCCCGAATCGCTCGCGGAGAAGGTCGATCGACTCCCGAATGAATGGCGTCCCGACGACTGGGCTGGCGGCCATCTGCCGCCCAGCGTCCTCAGGCCCACCCGGCTGATTCTGGAGTACGTACACGATGTCGTAGGCGTCCTTGTGGGCGTGGCGATTCTGGAATGCGTTCACTTTGAGCGCGATGAACGGGAGAATCTCGGCCACTCGAATCGTGGCCCGAGCAACACCGCCGTCGTCAAGCCGCGCTGCTGTCACGTCCACGAGTCGGTGATCCTTGGCAACCGATGCAATGCCTCGCACATTGAGGGCCTGCAGCCTCGAGCCCGTCCCGGCTCTGGGCTTGAAGCTACTCCCGAACTCCACCTGGTCCGTCTCGCAAAGCAACTCCAGGACCACGGTCACGCCATCCACGTCCCGGCACCATCGAAAAGCCTGGTCGGTTTGGCGAAACCCGGAGGTAGACAGATTGCTGGCAAGCGTCTCGTAGTCGGCCGTATTCGCAAGGTCTAGCGCCAGGGCCACGGCCAGGTCGATGTCTTGTGTCCCAGCGTGCGGTGGCTCAGGCGGCAGTGGGGGGACCGTCAGGTAGCGCGGGACCATGCCACCGACAAGGTAGAGATGGCGGCCCCAGAAGCCTGCGTTGCCGATGACCGTCACCAGCGCGCGCTCGCACAACGCTGTGGTTCCGGCATTGTAGTCGCCAGCGGTTCGCATCAATCAGTACCCCAACTCCTGCTCACGGAACGCTCTCGCCTGCTCCGCCCCGCGCCTGGGGTCGTGCAGCGCGTCGAGGTAGATCCGCGTGTCCGCGGCCACCCAGATTCCGTCGGTCTCGCGGCGGAACCTAAGCTCCGCATCATCCGCGCCCTGGACGATCACCAGGTTCGGTCCCTCCACGGCCTCTCTCGCCGCCAACGCACCGAGAATGTCCGGCAGTACGGCGCTCGCCGCAACGCGCACATGCGTCACCGGAACGGTGGTCAGGAACGGCGCAACACGAGCAGCCGCTGCGCTTCCCGTAACCGCGTGGATCAGCCCGGCGCCCGAGAGGCGGGTGGAGACGAACTCGACCGGCACTGCGCGCATCAAGCTGAAAGCGGGCGTCCGGCGCAACCTCGGCTCCCTAGCTTCCTCCGCCCACAGATCGAGGAGCGCGCCAGCGCGAGCAACATGACGGGTCTTGCCGGGTCCGCGGCCCTCGCTCGCAAGAATGCCGTCCGCCTCCAACCGAGCGAGCACGCGGTGGGCGAGACCCACAGAGACGCCGGCGACATTCGCCACGTCGCCCACGGCCCACTTCCGCGGGCGGTCCAGCAGCAACGCCTGGGCTACCAGCCCAGCTTTCCCGGACAACCGAGCCGGACCAGCGGAGTGATCTTCGTCTGGGCGACGGCTGGGGGCCGCGACCTTCAGGACGAATCCCGGCAAACGGAGATCGGCGAAGCCACGACCGTCGAGGTACGAAACCCCTCCCTGCGTCAGCACCTCGCGCGCGCCCGCCGTGGAGGTTCGGGCGATAAGTAGCAGTTGCTCTCCGGGGCCCAGCGCTTGCGCCCGCGCAACGACAGCGTGCGCCGTTCCAGCGTCGACGTGGCTCTTCATCTCTACGAAAGCACGAACGCGGTCCTCGCCGACGACGATCTCGGCGTCATGTCCAGGCCCAGCATCGAGGTGAGCCACAGCGTCGACGCCCGGCAACCCACGGACAACATCGAGCGCCCATGGTTCGAGCGTGGCGTCTATCTTCACTGTTTGTGGCATATTCACAGTGCCTGTGAATATAGCATTAGTAGTGAACATTGAGCCGCGCAGTTTCGAGCCAGACTCTGGAGGTCATCCCAATCTGAGCCAGGCCTGATAGGCTCGACACTCGACGGTCACGCTGTCGACGAGCATCCGATGGACGGCCCGGTTGCGCTCGATCAGCGACGGCCCGTCAGCCCGAGCGATCTTGCGGAAGGCGTCGTCGAGGGCTTCCTGAGGTAGGTCGGGGTTCAGCCGGACGAGGGCCTCGCGGAGGCGCCACTCCAGGACGACGTCACGGTAGGTCGGGTCAGAGCGCTCGGCCCCGGGTTGGCCGACGGCGATGGCGGGGCCGGGGGTGACGGTGAAGCCGGAGCTAGCGAGCCAGGCCACCGAAGCCTCCTCGACGTGCCGCTCAACGAGCCGCCCCGGACTCATTCCTCACCCCGCCATTGGCCCATGCACCTAGAGTAGCCAGCCCAACGTCAGTTTTTCCGACGCCGGCGGCGGAGCAACGGCCAGTCGCTCCCGCCCAATGCAAGCATCCGTTGACATGTCGCCCTCAGATGCTAGTATGTAAACGAGCGTTGACATTCCGGGCGCACTGTTCTCAGACCAGGCAACGCGTCAAGAAGCGTTGACATTCCGATCAGGTGGACCATGGCCGCCCGCGACATCTTCAACACGACCGATCTTGGGGCGGCCATCCGCGAGCTCCGAAAGGAACGCGGATGGACCCAGGCGCGCCTGGCCGAGTGGCTTTCGGTCTCGCGCCCAACGGTTGCGAAGCTAGAGTCGGGCGGCGCCGTCAACGTCGACATCGCGCTCCGGGCACTGGCCCTTCTGGGAGCCGTCGCGACAATCCACTCCAAGAGCAGCCGGCTCGTCGAAAAGAACCCGGAATGACAAGCACTCTTGCGGTATGGCTTTCCGATCGACGGGTCGGAACGCTCGAGAGGACGGCTGCGGGCGACCTCGTCTACAGCCCCGAAATCGATGCGTCGCTCACCGTCGCGGCCTCCGGCCTCGCTACTTGGTCCCCGCAGCTGACCCGGAACTGGTTCGATGGATTGCTTCCGGAGGGCGACCGCCGGGTCCGCCTCGCGGCGAGATTCGGCCTGCGATCTGAGGATACGTTTGGGCTGCTCGCGGAGATCGGCTGGGAGTGCGCCGGTGCCGTTGCTGTGTTGCCGGAGGGCCGGTCCCCCAGCTCGGGCCGGTATGAGCCAATCGACGATGCGGGCGTGGCGGAACGCCTCGACGCCCTGCCATCCATCGACCTCGATCCCGACGACGCAATCCGCATGTCCCTCGGCGGCGCTCAGGACAAGCTGCTTCTCGCCCGGATCGCCCAACAATGGGCGCTCCCGATCGACGGCGCTCCCTCCACCCACATCCTCAAGCCCGAACCGGATCTTTGGCCTGGACTCGCGGCAGCGGAGGCATGGGCGCTGCATGTAGCAAGCGCGGCCACGCCAGCATCCGAAGCCACGCTCACCGCCGATCTTGGCGCCCGGCCCGTGATCGTCGTTACCAGATACGACCGCCAACACTCGCGCGACGGTATCGTCCGAATCCATCAGGAGGACCTCTGCCAGGCACTCGGTCTGCCGGTAGGACTCAAGTACGCGCGACCTGGCCACCCGGAATATCCGTCGCTAGCGCGCCTCGCCAGAATCCTCGTCGAGCGAGCTGTCGATCCGCCCGCCCAGTTGATCCGGCTCCTCCAGCAGGTCGCAGCGTCAGTGGCGCTACGGAACGCCGACTCCCACGCCAAGAACCTCTCGCTCCTGCACCAGGGAAACGCCGTGCGGCTCGCACCACTCTATGACGTGGCTCCCACGATAGCCTTTCTGCCGCGCCAGACAACCCTGGGCCTGTCGATCGGCGGCAAGTTCAAGCTCACCGAGATCGGGAGCGAGCACCTGGTGGCTGAAGCCAAGTTGTGGGGCGTCCCAGAGCATGATGCGGCGGACACGATCGGTGCCGTCGCGGAAGCCATGAGCAATGCGGTCGCGGAAGCCAACGATCTCTACCCAACCATGCCGGCCGCTGCCCGTGAACTCGCGATCGCCGGGATCTTCCAGATCCAGCAGCAACGTCCGGGCAAGTCGGCGTCCGCGGCGGCGGCCAGATCGAGGGCGAAGAGCCAAGGACAGGAGCAATCGTGAAGCAGACGGCGGGGATGCGGGAAGGCGACATCGCCCAGATCAAGGTAGGCCTGCAGGATGTTGAGCCCGCGATCTGGCGGAGGCTAGAGGTGCCGGCCGAGATCAAGCTTGCTCGGCTGCACGTGGCGCTCCAGGGCGCGATGGGCTGGCAGGACTACCACCTGCACGCATTCCGGATCGGCGATGTCGAATACGGCCTGCCCGATCCCGACTACGAGCCGATGGGCGTGCCGCTCAAGGACGACCGCCGCGCGACATTGCGCTCGCTGGTCAGCGTGGGTGAATCATTCGTCTACGAGTGCGACTTCGGCGACGGCTGGGAGCACGAGATCCTCGTGGAGGCCGTCCTGGCGCCGCGGCCACGGACTCGCTACCCTCGCGTCGTCGGCGGCGCGCGCGCCTGCCCGCCGGAGGATGTCGGCGGCACCCCAGGCTACGAAGGATTCCTCGAAGCGGTCGCCGATCCGCGGCACGCGGAGCACGACTCCATGCTCGAATGGGCCGGCGGCTCGTTCGATCCGGAGGCTTTCGACATCGACGCCGCGAACCGCGAATTGGATATCAGGTTCCGCTAAGCGACGCTACTGCGGCCGACCGAGCCGCCTCGCGGCGAACTCGAAAGTTCCACTTACTGGTTGCCCCATCCATCGTGCGCCAGGGCTTGAACCACTCCTTGCCCGCGCCCAGGACGCCGATCCGCGCCTCCGTGCCGTCGCTGACGACGAGCGCACAGTTGTAGTCGAAGAGGGCCGGGATCTGCGCCCCGTATGTCTGAAGCTGGCGGAAGGCCGACCAGATCGTGGCGTTCTCGTCGGCCGGGTTCTTCAGCTCGATCACGCCGAGCGGCAGACCGTTGAGGAAGATCACGATGTCCCCCGCCGGTTTTGCCCCTGCGGCCCGACCACCGTGAACTGGTTGACCGCCAGCCAGTCGTTGTTGTCCGGGTCTTCGAAGTCGAGGACGCGCGCCTGCGCCCCCGCGATCAACCCATCCGCGCGCCGGTACTCGACCATCACGCCGTCGACGAGCATCCGATGGACGGCTCGATTGCGCTCGATCAGCGATACGCCGTCCGCCCGAACGATCTTGCGGAAGGCGTCGTCTAGGGCTTCCCGCGGGAGGTCGGGGTTCAGCCGGACGAGGGCCTCGCGGAGGCGCCACTCAAGAACTACGTCGCGGTATGTAGGGTCGGAGCGCTCGGCGCCGGGCTGGCCGATCGCGATTTCGGGGCCGTGGGCGACGGCGAAGCCCGAACCGGCGAGCCAGGCCAGGGCCGCTTCCTCCACATCCAGCGCGGCGATGCGCCGCGAACTCATCGATCCCCCGAATGACTGCAACCCAACTAGCTTAGTCACCGCGGGCCGGTGATTTCCGGCAACTCCGGCGCTACCGCTGACCCTTTCGAATCGTTATCCGAAGTTCTCGAGCGAAAGCGGTCACCACGCCGGGCTTGATGTATGGGTTGACCTTCCGAAGCACCTGAACAAAGGTCATCGCCCGTCGACGATCGATCACGCCGCTCTCCACGAGCATGAGAACGGCCCTGAGGCCCCGCATTGCCGAAACGCCCTGCTCCTGACATGTCCTAAGCAGTGCGGCATCGTTGGTAACGCAGATCCAGCCGCCGTCCCGGGCGACGATCAGGCAAAGCCAGTCACAGAAGGAGAGGGCGCCTGCGCCGCTGGCCGCCTCTGACATCTGGCCAATGGTCGGCTCCAAGAGTTGCAGACCGAACCCCCGACAGCCGGCGTCGTCGAGCCCTGCGACTTCGCCGAGGACCGGAGTCGGCACGACAACTGGGCCCAGGGTGTCGGCCATTAACCCAAGCAGCTCTCTGTCTCCCTCGCATAGATCGATGAGGACAGAGGCGTCGAGTATCAGGGCCGCGCTGTGTCCGCTGGCGGTTTCCCCCTCGCTCATGGATCAGGCCCAGGCTGCGGCGAGTTTCCGCATTTCGGCAAGAGGGAGTCCCAGGATCTCCGCCGCTCGCCCCATGGAGATGAGATCTCCCTGGAACGCCTTCCGAACGAGGCGCTGCCGTCTTTCGACGACGAAGTCCGACTCGCTCAGTTGGTCCGGTTCGCGCCGCGCTGGAGCTGCTCCAACTCCGCGCTGGAACTCGGCCGCGTCCATTGGTGCGGGCTCATCGGTGCGCAGCAAACGACGACCTGTCTGACGCCGAGCCTGGGTGAGGAAGATTGGCCACACGGCCGGATAGCCGAGTTCACCGAGGCGATGCAGGACGGTCCGGTAACTGACACGGAAGATCCTCTTCACTTTCAGGACCCTGTCGTAGAGCGGTAGACCGCTTGCCTGTTCCCACTCGTCGAGGAACGCCTGCTCCGGCATGAGGAAGCAAGCCGCAAAGAGATCTGCCTCCTTCTCGTTCTCTGGGACCTCGTCCGAACGGCTGGGATCGAAGTCGGCATGATGAAGCACCAGATGGCCCAGCTCATGCGCGGCGGTGAAGATCCACCGTTCGACCGTGATCCGCTCCCAAACGTTGACGGCTATGGCTGGTCCCCAGCGAGGATCGATCACCGAAAGGCCGAAGAAGCCCTCCGTGGCGATGGGCAGCCGCAAGACCTTGACGCCATTGCCCTCCAGCAAACCCGAGATGTCGCAGACCGGTTGGCATCCGTTCAGTTCGAAAGCCGCACGAACCTTTCCCGCGGCCCTCGACGCTCTCTCGATCGGAGTGCCCGGTCCCGGGTCATAGGCTCCGGGGTCGAATCTCGTGCCGTGATCGCGCACGAGCTCTTCAAGCTGGACGTACGACTCGAGTTCACGTGCGACCCGGATCAGAAGCTGTTCCCGTTCCCTGAGCCGCGCGGTCGAGCGGAACCGCGCACGTGGAAGCGGAGGCGCTGGCCGTAGTAGATCCGCCGGGCTGACGTCCAGAGCTCGCGCCAACGACAGGACTGTTGCGGCGCGGGGTTCGGTTTCCCCCGCCTCAAGGTTGCGGTAGCCAGCGCGCGATAGACCGGCTGCCTCGGCCAGGGAATCCTGACTTAGTCCTCTCGCGGCCCTAAGCCGCCTCAGATTGCCCGATAGCTGGTTCACCTGCCACCTTCCCTCCTGCTTACCATAAAAGTATACAACCCGACGGAATACGCGTGTTAGACTAGAAACAACGAACCGCAGGGCGCTCCCTGCCCGGCGGGACAACACAAGGAGATGGCCGGCAGACTGCCGCCCCGGCAAAGAGAGAGGCCGTTGCCAGAGCTGGCAACGGCCTCGATCCGGCAGGACAGCACCACTTGAACGGAAGGTTACCCCGGCCGGGGAACCAAATGCTAGACGTACCTGAGACGGAACATCACATCGTTTTGCATTGGAGCCGGCAGTGCCCTGCTGGCAGGAGACAAATGGCAACAAACCAGAATCGCCACGACGGCCACCGTGAAGGCGCCGTTCGTGGCCGAAGTCAGTTTCAGACCCCCAGCGGACAATGGGCCAAGCGGAACCGCGAGAACGGCCAGATCATGGATGTGAAGGCCGACCCGACCCCCTTCAAGGGAGTCACCCGCGAAACCCGACCTGGACAGGGGCAGTAGTTCCATGAACTTCCTGCATTCCGAAGTCCAGGTTGGCCCAGGCCAAGCAGTCGTCGTCCAGCTCGATCACGCCGCAAACGTGAAGGTGATGGACGACAGCGATTTCCACCGCTATCAGCAAGGCCAGGAGCACCGTTACTACGGCGGCCTGGCCCGCCGCAGCCCCGAGGTCATCCGCCCGCCCCACAGCGGGCGCTGGCATGTGGCCATCGATCTCGGAGGCTACTCAGGCCATGTCCGAGCATCCGTAGCGGTGCAGTAGCGGCCGGCTCAGACTGGCGCTGCTAAGCTGGCGGCGCTGGATTGGGGATTCCCGGTCGGCGGAGAGCCTCGGCGGATGCGCCGGGGCTTTTCGTTCGGCGCATCGTCTCCGTGTTGGCCTCGTCTCCGGCTTGGCTCCAGCGCCGTGGACCGACGAAGTGTCGCGCCTCAGATGATGGAAGTGATGGCGTCTTCGAGCCGCCCCGGTTCGAAGATCACATGGGAGCTCTGCAGTTCAGAGGTGGTGACCCGCGATACTACGACTGCCCAAACCGGCCATTGTCGATCGCCAATCCTGGCGCAACGCAGCACTTTGCCGCCGTGAAGCTTCACGTACGACTCGACGGGGATGTTCGGCCGCCAGGCGACTGTGCCGGTCCTTCCCAACGTCCCCGACGCTACGGCCCAGAACGGGATGCAGTCGAGTACGGTGACATTGGCCGCATGCTCCTGCTTGGTAATGCTCACAGACTCGCGGAATGTCTTCACGGAAGTCGAGTTGAAGAACGCCACAAAAGCGGTTCGCGAGAACGTGGCCTGAGCGGCGGGACCCAAGAGGCTTTGGATGTCCTTCACCGCAAGACCACTACTCAAGCGCTTTCGAAACCACTTGACCTCGGCGGTGAGCGCCGGCGCGTCCACAGTAATGTCAGGCGCGTTCGTGCCTTGGGCGCCCAGACGCGCGCAGTTCGAGAAGAACCCCGCCATCCGCGAACAGAGATCAATCTCGCGCAGCTTATTGACGCGCGCCGATTTCGCCGCCTGCGGCAGCCCATTGAGGGACACCTGAAGAGAGTGAAGCGCGAAGAGGGCGGCCGCCTCGAAGTAGTCGCCAGCCGAATGTGGACTTCGATAGCTCACTTTTCCTCCCATCTCGCAACGGTTCTATGGATCTGCGTAGCACCCGAAGACGAGTCAATGACTGAGTGCATGTCCGAGCGCTCGACGGCAATCGATCGTCAGCCTCGTCTCGTTGGCAGCGGCCGGGTTCTTCAACTCGATCACGCCGACTAGCACCCCCGTTGACGAACATCACGATGTCCGCCCGCCGGACCTGCCCCAGCGGCCCGGCCACCGTGACCTGGTTCACTGCCAGCCAGTCGCTGTTGTCCGGATCCTCGAAGTCGATCGCTCGCGCCTGCGCGCCTTTATCGACTCGCCCAGCTGTTGACTGGTCCATCGCCTGGTGTCTGTGCACGTTGGTCTGCGCTATCGTTTCTGAGTCCGGATGTCGTCGAGGCTGCCCGACTCAAGGAGGTACGACGCAAGGATCGGCGCCGCGCGGATTACCCGGGGCATCACGATGGTGAGCCAGGCAATGAAGTCGTACAGAAGGTATTCGGAGCGCGGAAAGAACCACCCAGATGCCAGTTCTCCGTCTGGCTTGAGAACCGCAAACGCACCCTGACCGTCCCCCAGATGTATCCACAGGCCCCTGCCAAGAACCAGGATGGCGTCCAAGTTGCCGTCCATACGTGTCGGATCTTCAGCGAACAGCTCGTTCATGACCTGAGCGATCTTGTCCCGACTGATCTCCGACTCGAGAGCGAACAGGAAGTACGGGGGGCATTTCCCGAATCTGGCCAAGTCGGACGGGTTCGAATGCGTCATTGCCCCCTTTCCGGGGTCGGCCCGAAGGCGCTTGAAGATGGAAGCAGCCTCGACGGAACGACGTAGCTCCTCGGAAGTGAGCACGCTCTTCACCTCCCCTGCGGCCGTCACGCCCTCGACGAGGAACAGGCTGGGCTGGCTCTCCTCGTAGATCCGTGGGTGATCCTCTGATACGACGACGATGTCAGTCTGTCGGGATCGGTTGCCTTGAGAGTCGACGACCTCGCCGTGGCCTACCGCTGCGACTCGCGGAAGGTACTTGCGGAGAACGACCCGCACAGATTCCTCCACTGCACTGCCCTTGTTGCCCGAGTGCTCGAAGCTGGCGCGGGCCTCCAGCAGCGCCGCCTGCATCCGAGCCTCGGCAGCCTTAGTCATGTCCCGGAGACGTCCGGCCAACTCCTCATTCACAGGCACACCGCACTCTCAATCGTTGAATCCACGTCCATCGAGCCGGCCAGCAAGACTGGCAGTAGCGAGTCTCGGATGGCGGCGAGATCCCTGGACTGGACGCGGATTCTCCAGGACTCCTCGGTGACCGGTCCGCAGACCGAGTCGACTGCCTCCAAGACCGCCGCAGGTGGCACCACGACCTTCGCATCCGAAAGGTGATGGCGCTGAATATGGCCCATCGTGGTCGCCTTGCCCGCCGCGATCTCGCTGAAGTCCACGAGATGTTGGCGCGTCCAGTGGTAGTAGAACCACTTCGGGAAAAGCCGAGAGGTGACCTTGAACAGGTGCTGGTTCAGCGCCCCTGGACCACCACACCACAACTCGACGGAAAGGCTTCCGGACCAGGAGAAGAGGACGTCTCCGTCTTGGACCACGTAGTCGCTGGGAATACCCGCACTAGCTTCGTCGGCACCCTCTGTGTTGCCCGCATGAAGCTGGGCGATCTTGATGACTGGCAGGGCCTGGCCGTCGTTGGCCGGAAACCTCTGCAAAGCGAGACCGTTGAGGAAATCGGCGATCTCATCGAGGCCGAATAGTCGCCACCCCTTCGGGACCTCGCCGGCTTCCGAGTCTTCGAACGAGTCCGGCAACAGGTCGGCCAGGGGGCTAGGCAGGCTTGGGTCGCGGCCTCCGGCTTTGGCGCGGACGGGGTCGAAGTCGACGAACCAGGACTCGAAGAGGGCACGGGCCATCGACTCGAGGGTCTGGCTCATGCGGCGGTTCAGTTCGATCTTGTCGTCCAGAGCGCCAAGAATGCTGGCGATCTTCCGCTGCATGTGCAGCGGTGGCAACGGGACCCGGAACGACTCGATGTGGCCCTTCGTGATTGCCCGCCGCGAACCTCCTGCATTGAAAGACTCGATATAAGGCTTGACTTCTGGGTGCGTCAGGAACGCAAGGACATAGCCCGCATCCGCATACTGAGGATCCACCCGGATGATCGAGACGTGCTGGTTGACACATGCGGGCAGGACGTCCGTCGGGACCATGCAGGCGCGGCCGAACGTAACGCCGTCGCCAGTGATGTTCAAAAGGATGTCGTTCGCCTGGAGTACCACGCCCCGCAGCTCGGCAGCCTGTTCGTTCGTGATGAAAGCGAGGCCGTACGGCTCGAATCGGCGATCGTAGACGTTCTGGCTTCTGACGAGTGCGAAGCTCGTGCGGGTCGGCAGATAGACGTCCGCCCCGCCTTTCGGCGTGGCTCCCGAGCCGACCTTGGTGGTGATGTCCCTCAACGAAGTAACCGGCCACCTGGCGTCGTGCGCAATCGGGGCGTCACTCGCCATACCCGAGCTCCCGCAGATTGGCGTTGATCAGCTCGTCGAG
>PMXQ01000015.1 GCA_003171065.1 Chloroflexota bacterium | reverse complement strand
CCCCAGACCCGCCAGACCGTGGGGCGGTAGTCGTCCGCGTTGACGCCGGCCCCGTCGGGCTTCGCCGAACCTACGGCAGGTGGAAGAGACATTCCGTGTCGCCTCTTCGGCTTGCGTACATCAGGCGCCGCCGCGCCGTCCATGCTATGAATGGAGCGCCATGGGGCGCCCTGTCAGCGGACGGATGCCGGCCCCGGGGGCACCCCCAAGTAGACGGTGCCTTGCCGGTCTCTGCGCACTCGTCGGGTGCGGCGATAGAGCAGGATGTGTCCCCCGGAAAGAGCGGGTTCCGCAACTTCGAGCCGGCTCGTGAGGCGCCGTATTTCACAGCCGCGAAGTATAGGGACCCGGGCCCGCGAGTCCCGAGGTCGGCCGATCCGCATTGGTATCATGCCGCTCGGGGAACGCGCGGAGGAGGCGACCGCTATGGGATCTGGCCCGCGGGCGGATGCTGGGATGAGGTACGGAATCGCCCGCCCCGCGGCCATGTTGGCCCACAACCCTTGGCTACTGACCGGGCTGGTCGGTCTCCTTGCCGCCGCGGGACTCTGGCTCATGATTCAGCCGCTTGGCCGGGTCACCAACGACACGGACTCGGCGGCGACGGTTCTCTACTTCGAGCGGATCATCCATGGGCACCGCCTCGAGGCCTTCGTTCCGACCACTCCCAAGCCTCTCCTCACGGTCATCTACGGCCTCCTCTGGACTGCCACTGGAGACTGGCGGGCGCTGACCGTAGCCACGCTGGCCGCGGGCTCGCTGGCCGTGGCGCTGGCTGCGCGGCTTGCCAACAGGCTCAGTGGGGTGGCCGCGTCAGCAGTGGTCGTGATCGGTCTCCTGGCCTGGCCTGACTTCCGAGTGGAAGTGGCGAATGCCAACTCGTTCGTCTGGGCCCTGGCGCTGTGGCTTCTGGCGGGCGTCCTCGTGACTCTCGATCGGCCGCGGCCCTGGCTTGCCGGCGTCGTGCTGCTGCTGGCAGGCNNGCCCCGCTGCGCGCCACCTGGCCACTCTTGCTCGGGCTGCTTGCGGTGCCGCTGGCGTGCCTTCACGACTGGCTGCTCACGGGCCAGCCCTTGTACTGGCTTAGCGTTCCAGGCGGCTACACGGCCCTGGTAGCGCCGGGTCTGCCGTCGGTCCCTCCGTGGACTACGATCAGGAGTGAGCTGGCCTACTACAGGCCGGCAGCTGCCCTGGTCTGCCTGGCCATTGCCGGCCTCGTCTGGATGTTTCTGTCCAAGCGGCGTGCCATCGCACTGGCCCTCGCATCGCTCACGGGCGGCGTGCTCCTGACGCTCATATACCTGGCCTGGAGGGGAGTCCTCCTCAATCCGCGCTACTACGAGGAGGCCGATGCCCCGATTCTGCTGATGGCAGCGGTCGGGACGTCCGCGCTCACGACCTGGCTCTTTGGGCGTGCCATTGGGCACCGGCCGACGTCGGACAGATGGGCCACGCTGGTCGCCGGCGCCGTTGCGGCCGTCCTCGCGCTCGGTGTCGTGGCGGTGGATGTGCCTCATGACGCGCTCCCGCCGGGGCTCGCAGGGCCGGCCGCTGGTTACTCGGCGCTCCAGCCGCAGATCCCGGCCCTCGAAACGATCCTGGCGGGCGCGTCCGGTGTCGCGACGGACGTCGCCGGCGTGAGCTACCCGGTAGCGGATCTCCATTCCTGCCGAGTGTTCGTGCCACGGCCCTTCGTGCCGCTGATCTCAGTTGAGACGGGGGCGCCTATCGACGCGCTCGGCGATTCATTCCTCGCGTTTCGCACCGGCGACTACAGCGCGTTGAGTCCGGGTCAGTACGTGCTTCACATCGCTGCCGTCGACGGTCGAGGAGGCGTCTACGCTCCCTTCGAGCATTCGGGCCAGACGGTGCTCACCGTCTCCCCCGGCCGGGCGGTTCTCGTCTCCGCCGTCTACGCGGACGACCAGCAGGGCGTGTGGCTGATGCGGATCGAATCGGAGTCCGGGGTTTAGGGGCCGCTACTCGGCAAGCTGCTACTCGGCGCTGACATCCCTCATCGGCCCGGTGACCACGACCTCGCCCGACTCCTCGCCCGGGGGTGACCCATCGACGCCCGGCCGCGTGATCCTGTACCGGTGGCTGATCCGCGTCGGACCGGCCGAGATCTGGGCGCTGACGGTGCAGTACCTCGTCGCGGACAGCTCGATCGAGCGCCGGACTGCCTGCGTTTCGACGTCGCCGTCGACGACATGGACGACCGTGATCTCGGTGTAGATGTGCGGCGCAGTATCCCGCTGAGTGCCCGTTACTTCGACCGAGTACCGGTCCATGACCTGACGCTTCTTGGCCATGATCTCGACGACGTCCATGGCCGTGCAGCCGGCNNATGGCGGCCAGGACGAGCTCGGTCGGCCGGGGGCCGGAGTCGCCCTCGGCGCTGTCGATGACCACGTCGTGGCCGGAATCTGTTCCAGCCACGAATCGCAACCCGCCTTCATACCTGACGCTGACCTTCTTGTCGCCCACGTTTCCTCCTTTGCCCTGCCGTCGGGGACGCCGTCGCTGCTGCCACCAGCCTACCTGGTCATTGAGATCGCAACCGGTGGGCTCCGCTGGGGCTTTCCCCGGAGGCTGCGGCGCGGTCCTTCGTGACGCCGAACTGCTTGAGATGCAGCCGCGTGCCCGTCGGTCGCCAGTCGGTCGAAATGCGGGCGAGCTTCGGGAGCCCCAAAGTCTCCGGTCGCCGGCGCGAACGCCAGCCCGTTCAGCCGGCTAGGGGCGAGTCGTCCGGGGTGGGCGACTCGGTCGCCCCCTGGTTCGAGAACTGCGTTCGGTATAGCTCCTCGTAGACGCCCTCGGCG
>PMXQ01000132.1 GCA_003171065.1 Chloroflexota bacterium | reverse complement strand
TAACCCCGGCCCCTACCCGATTTGCGAGGGCGCGCAACCCAGTTCGGGCGACGGGCGAGCGGCGCGTCCTGCGGATCTCCAGAGGTGTGGTCGCGATGGGCGCGAGGGTTGCCGGAGCTGCCGTACAGGACGTCGCATTTGGCGGCTTCGGGCGCTGGACCTGGAGATAGACGGGCGCAAACCCGCCAGGAGCACCATCTGAGCCGTCGACCGTGTCCCGCCGGAGATCAGGAGAGTTCGAAGTGGCGACGGCCCAAAGCGCGTCCACCAGCCGTGGAGAGGGCGGTCCCGCTTCGTGATCCGCACGACGGAACGCGTTCCGGTGCGCCCCGCCGACGCCCCAGCGGAGCCTAGGATGAAGATCGATCTTCCCTCGGGCGCGAGTGACGGCGCGCTCTCTAGCAAACGGCTCGGGCTCCCCCTCCCCGGGCCGTTTGCCGTGTTTGGGGCCGGTGCGCCTCAGCCGGCTGCGCCGGATCCCTGCGCTCCCCTGGCACCGCCGCCGACCAGCTCCGCATCGAGCATCGAGGCGAGTTCGCGCGCGTTCGTCGAGCCGTAGTTCGCGTAGCAGTTGTTCATCAGGATGTGCACCTCTCGCGCGTCTTCGGCGGCTTCGCGGATACGCGGCACCCACTCCGCCAGTTCTTCGTCCGTGTAGAGGTAGCGGAACCTTTCCACGACCGGGATGCTACTGGCCTCCCAGGTCTCCGCCCGCCGGCCGTGGAACCGTACGAGCGCCAGCTCCGGCGAAGTCACCGCCACGATCGGCGGTACGCTGCTGCGCAGACCCTGCGGTCCGTCCACCATCACGAACGGAATGGCGTTGTCGGCCAGGAAGTGGAGTGTCCGCTCCCGGTTCTTGTCGCTGAACCAGGTTTCGCTGCGCAGCTCTACCGCACAGCGAACGTCTCGCAAACGCTGCCTGGCTTCGAGGATCAGATCGCGGCTCTCGCTCGTGGGAAAGAACCAGCGCGGATACTGGAGCAACACCGAGCCCAGCTGGCCGCTGGCGCGGAGCGGTTGCAGTCCGGCCAGATACATGTCCCAGACCGCGTCGCGCAGCTCGGGCGGGAGGTCGCGGGCGTAGAGGCGGGGCTTGGCCGCGAGTTCGGGGGGCAGCGCATTGCGGATGTCCTTCGGCAGTCTCTTCGCCTCGGTCGGCTGGCCGGTCATCAGCGCGTGGGCCTTGGCGTCGAAGACGAAGTCCGGCGGGGTGCGCGTCGCCCAGGCCTCGGCCACGCGCGGGCTCGGCAGGGCGTAGTACGTGGCATCGATCTCCACGAGCGGGAAGGTTTCCGCGTAGTAGGTGAGGCGCTCTTCGGCAGAATCGGCGCCGCGAGGGTAGAAGACCCCGGGCGCCGTCATCGTCGGATCCGTCCAGGAAGCTGTCCCGATGCGGATCGTCGTTCCGGTGGGAGTCACGACCGGGACGGCGGCCGCTCGCGCCACCGCGATGGCTCGTTCGCCGGCTACATCGGCTCCGGGATCGTGGAGGTTCGCTTGGGACGAAGGTTCGAGCGTCAGCTTCGGCATGCCCTCAGCGTGCCGCATCGGCGCCGTTCGTGCCAGAGGCGAGGCCGGCGGTGGCCCCACTCAGGGCGACAAACGGTGCGCGACCGAATTGCGGCGGTGACGGGGAGATGGCCGCCAGAGATGGATGAGGACACCGGGCCGAGGCGTTCCCCCCAATGACGCATCGGCCCGATGCCGTGTCAACGGCCGGCCGCGACCTCCACAAGAACCACGCCACCGTCAGCTACGCCGCGCTCGAGGTGGGCGACGTAGCCGAGCGGCCAGAGTTCTCGATTGATCGCCCGGTCCAGGGTCGTAAGCCGCTCGCACGAGGCGGCGCCGCGAAGCAGGGCACCGTGGATCATCGAATCGTCGAAGGACGGCACGTCGGCCCGAGCTCGAATTGTCAGGCCGCTGCAGCCGTCATGGAACCACGGCACCGGCTTCAATTTGCGAGGGGCGCGGACGGCGATCGTCTGCGATATAGGAGGCATGGTCCCCCGTCGAGTGGGCTAGTCAAGCGGGATTGTACCATCGCCCGCCCCGCGTTCGCACCAGTCAGTCGCCACGGCCGCGTGACCGCGCGCGTCCGGGCCCTTCCGTGTGGAGGAAGTGGTGCGGACCGGCACCGACGCCGCGCCGGCGATGGTGCCGGCCGCGACGTGGCTCAGGACGCCGCGAGCGCCTCCCGCATCAGGACAAAGGCGCGTTCGTGATCGCCGGAGGCCGCCAGTGCGTCGGCCAGATCGCGCAGGGCCTTGCGGACCAGCGACGGACTGCCCGCCGTTCGGGCCACCTCGGCGGCCTGCTCGTTGGCCGCGAGACCGCCGGCCTTGTCGCCGAGCGCGGTCCGGGCACGAGCGAGGGTCAGGAGGGCATCGACGGAGGCCTTGGCGTTCCCGTTCGATCGCGCCAGCCCAAATGCCTCCTCTGCGTACTGGGCGGCCTCATCAACGGCGCCACGAGCGAGGGCGATGCGGGCCTGACTGTCGATTACGAATGCGAGCCACCATTTGTCGTCCAGTCGCTCGAACCGCGTGCGAGCCGAGGCCGCCATCTCGGCCGCTCTCGAAGAGTTTCCGAGGGCCAGGTATGACATCGACAGGTCGTTCTCGAGCGCTCCAGTTTCGCGCTCGGCCTCTGCCCGCCTGAAGAGTTCCAGGCTGATGATCCCCGTCCGGACTGCCGCCTCGTAGTCGCCGGTCTCGCGGTAGCTGTAGGCCAGATCGAACATGTATGAGGCGCGACGGCGGTCGTCCAGATCGGCGTCCAGGCCGCGGACCTCCTCCAGGTATGCCAGAGCCGCCTTGTGGTTGCCGTCGAGCGACTCGTTGGATGAGAGCGACATCAGGATGCGGGCCTGAAAGTCCGGCTCGACGCTGAGGCCTCCTCTCACGCGAGCCAGGACCGCGTTCAGGATCGCCTTCGCCTCGGTCGTGTTCTCGAGCATGTAGTGGGCCGCGGCGACCCAGTATTCGGCCATTGCGGCGTCGGCATCGCGATGCGCGCCACGGAACAGTTCCGCGGATTCAGTCGCGCACGCGATGGCATCCCCGGCCTGGCCCTTTCGGATCATGGCTTCGCTCAAGCCCCGCAGGAGCTCCGCGCGCACGCCCGGGGACTGGGGGGCTTCCAGAAGGTTGGCATAGGCAGCGATCGCCTCATCCCAGCGGCTGCAGGCCAGAAGCAGGTCGGCTTCCAGCCGGGCCCACGCCGCCGGCTCGTCGTTGATGAGTTGACTGGCCGATATCCCGAGTCTCCCGGCAAAGTGGTTGAGGGCTGCCATCGAGGGACGGCTCAGGCCGTTCTCGAGGGCGCTCACGTAGGCCTTGGTGTAGCGAGGATCGGCCAGCTGGGTCTGGGTCATTCCGGCGGCGAGCCGCGCTTTGCGCAGTCGCTCCCCGATCTTTCTGGCAAGTTGGGAATCGTCGACTCTGGGGCGGGTGGCACTGACTCTAGGCATGGGCACAGTTTACGCCGTGTATGAGGCAGTTTGAACAGGGGCCGTTGCCTCGACGCCTACATGTTTAGTAGCACTTGACCAGGCTGGCAGACCTTCCTACGATTCAGGCGCCGACGGAGCCGCGCCGGCCGGGTTCCAGGCGGGCGACCAACCCTCCCGAAAGGAGTCGCCCAATGTCCCTCCGTTCCTTCAGCCTTCGTGCCTTTGTTCTGGCCTGGATCCTGGCAGTCGCTCTGGCATTGCTTCCGCTCGCAACCGTTCTGGCGGATGGAGGATCGACGATCATCCCCCGCTGACGCAATGCCTACGATTCGTTAACGCGAGTTCCGGGGCCTCGTATCTTCGCGCTCGTGCCCGCTGGATAGCTCGAGCCGGGGCGGCTGTCGGCGGACCGTGTGCCAGTATCTTCGGCACGATGGGCGGTCCGACGACATCGTGGGGTCGACGATGCCCGCCCACGAGGCAGCCCCGGGTCCGGCCTGATTGAGCGGCATGTAGCCACGCTGCTTGTGCCGGCTGGCGCGCCAGCCGGGCGGCGCCGTTGCCCGCCCCAGGGCGCTGTGGCAGCCTCGTGGCAGGCTGGTCGGGTAGGTCCGGCAGATCCCTCTCTACCACCGCTGGTGGAATGCCGGGGTTTGGTTCCCCTTCTCGTTTGGCCCTTCGTCCCAACGCCAGCGGCAGGAGCAGACAGGTGTTTTGGAATCGAGCCGCGCGAGAGGCGCGGCGCCAGAAGGTCCTGGATGATCTGATCGAGTTGAATCCGGAGGAACGCCGTCTTCGGATGGATCAGGCGGTGGCGGAGGGCGACGTTCGAGCAAGCGAGGTTGAGCAGGCTCTTCGACTCGTCACCCGGCTCGATGCCCTGCGTGTCATGACGATCCCGGAGCCCGCAATACGGAGCCGTCGAGTAACAGCGTCCCCGATCGAATGACCGACACGCCACGCAGGTCGATGACCGCCCCGTCGGCTTGCGTCATCGGGCCGCGGTGCCGTCGCCGGGTGCCCGGGGACCGCCCGGCGCGCCCGGCTTGGCCAGGGCGACCTCGAGCCGGTCCAGCAGAGGCGCCTGGGCCTCTTTGATCCGGCGCCTGGCTTCCTCGGGCGCGAACCATTCGACTCGGTCGATCTCCGGGTACGTCTTCATCCGGCCGGAGAACGGCGGCCATTCGAAAGAGAAGGTGTTGCTCGTCGCCTTTGCGGGGTCCAGGTCCCCCTCGGCAGCCCAAGCGTAGACGATCTTGCCGCCCTTCTGCTTTACCGTGCCGAGATCGACCAGGGGGCCGGCGGGAACGCAATGCCCGGTCTCCTCCTCGAACTCACGCCTGGCCGTGACCTCCATGTCGGCTTCGTCCGGGCTCGGCTCGCCCTTGGGGATCGACCAGTTGCCGGCGTCCGCGCGGCCGAAGAACGGGCCGCCCGGATGGGCGAGCAGGACCTCGATGCGCCCCTGACGGAGGCGGTACAGCAGAATGCCGGCGCTTGTGCGATTGCTCATCCACAAGAGGGTACGCGAGGCGAGCGGCTGCCGTCTTCCCGCCCCGAAGCGTCAAAATGGGCAGAAGCATCCTATGCCCCACCCAAGGAGATGAGACATGAACGTCCGCAAGCTCGGGACCAGCGGCATGGAGATCACGACGGTCGGCTTCGGAGCCTGGGCGGTCGGTGGCGGGGGCTGGGCCTTCGGCTGGGGACCGCAGGACGACGACGACTCGATCGCGGCCATAGTGCACGCCGTGGGCAAGGGCGTGAACTGGGTGGACACGGCGGGCGTATACGGCCTCGGCCACTCAGAGGAAGTCGTCGGTCGGGCCCTGGTCCGCATTCCCGCCTCGGACCGGCCCCTCGTGTTCACCAAGTGCGCGCTCGTCTGGGATCCGCAGAATCCCCGCACCCCGCCAAAACGGATCTCGGCACCGGCTTCGCTCCGGCGGGACTGCGAAGCCTCGCTGCGCCGCCTCGGCGTCGAGCGCATAGACCTGTTCCAGATCCACTGGCCGGACGACTACGGCGTCCCGGTCGAAGAGTCCTGGGGCGAGATGAGCCGCTTCGTGGACGAGGGCAAGGTCGGGGCCATCGGCGTGAGCAACTACGGCGTCGAGCTGCTGGAGCGCTGCGAGCGGGTGCGCCACGTCGATTCGCTACAGCCGCAGTTCTCGTTGATTGCCCGCGACTCGGCCTCGGACGTGATCCCATGGGCCGCCGCCCACGGGACGGGTGTGATCGTCTACAGCCCGATGGCCTCGGGTATTCTCACCGACTCGTTCAATCGGGCGCGCGTGGTCGCCATGGCGGAGGACGACTGGCGGCGACAGGCGGGCAACTTCAACGAACCGGCCCTGTCGCGCAACGTGGCCCTGCGCGACGCCCTGCGGCCCATCGCCGGGCGCCACGGAACCACGGTCTCGGCGGTTGCCGTGGCCTGGGCCCTGGCCTGGCCGGGCGTTTCCGGCGCGATCGTGGGAGCCCGGTCTCCCGAGCAGGTCGATGGCTGGCTCGGCGGCGGCGCCGTGACCCTCACCGCCGCCGATCTGTCAGAGATTGCGGCCGCGGTCGAACGGACGGGTGCCGGATCGGGCCCCGTTCGGCCGGCCGGAAGCTAGGCGGAAGCTAGGCGGAAGCTAGCCCGCCAGCATGACGCCCGCGGCACGGCAGTCCGCGGCGTAGGTGGCCTGCGTCTCGCGAGTCGGCTGCTTGCAGGTCGGGAAGGCGACGAGCCGGTCCAGCCCGATGGCGGCGCAGCGCCCTATGAAGTCGACTCGCTGCTGGCCCGGCGTCGTCGCGTCTTCGTCGGCGCAGTAGAGCGAGAGGCGGAGCGTGGCCGGGTCGCGGTCGATCTCCTCGCATCTCTGGCGGGCGATCTTCATCAGCTCGGCCGCCTTCTCGGTCCCGATGAAGACCAGGTTCAGCTCGTCGGCGAAGCGGGCAGCCAGCCGGAAGGTGACCTCGGGGCCGTTGCCGCCGACGATGATCGGTGGCCGCGGCTTCTGGATCCCCTTGGGCACGTTGATTGCGTCCTTGACGCTGGCGTACTTGCCCTCGTAGGTGGCGTGGCCGGGGGCGAGCATGCGCGTGATGATCTCGAGCGCGTCGCGGAGAGCCCCGAGTCGATCGCCGATCGGGGGGAAGCCGTAGCCGTACGCCAGCCACTCGTCTTCTTTCCAGCCGCCGCCTATTCCGACCTCGAAGCGGCCGTTGCTGACCACGTCGAGCGTGGAGGCGAGCTTCGCGACGACTGCCGGATTGCGGAAGCCTGTGCAGATGACCATGTGGCCGAGGCGCACGCGGGAAGTCGCCATCGCCAACGCAGTGAGCGTGGTGAACGACTCGAAAGTGATCTCGTCGAGAGGATCGGGGACGGTGTGGAAGTGGTCGAAGACCCACTCCGACTCGAAGCCGAGATCCTCGGCCTGGCGCGCCAGCTCCAGGGTGCGGGCCCAGGCCACCGCCGGGTCCCAGCCGTTGTACTCGTACTTCCAGCCCTGCGGAATCAGCAGGCCGACCTGCATCGTGGCCTCCAGAGGTAGTTGCGGGCAGAATGGCTCGTGGTCGGTCCATGATGCGACGGATCGGGCCCCCGCGCAGATCGGGCCCGCTCGACGGTTCAGGCGGGGACGGACGCCCGGAGCAGCGTGGCCGGGCCGCCGACCGCGCGGACGCGATAGGTGCCGGTCGCTCCGGCGACGAGGGCCGTCTGGAACCGCTCCAGCCGGGCGATCTCGACTCCGGCCTCGATCTCGGCTGTGCCCTCGACTGCGGTCAGGATGTGGAAGCTGCGGCCGCCCGTGTCCAGGGACAGGGGATCGGCTCCGACGCCGGCCAGATCCAGATCGAAGTAGGGGCAATCGACGGCGTCGGCGACGCCCGTGGCCCCGGCGACGACGGGTGTGGCCGGCTGACCCGGTCCGTCTGTCGTGGTCACCTCGACGGATTCCTCGATGTGCAGCTTGCGTCCTGTCGACTGCGGCCGGCCCCAGTCGTAGGCGCGATACGTCGTGTCGCTCTCCTGCTGGATCTCATACAGGAGCAGTCCGGGGCCCAGCGCGTGCAGCGTTCCCGCGGGAATGAGCACCGCCTCGCCGCCATGGACCGGCACCGTCGCGGCAACCTCGGCGACCTGCCCCTCGCGGATCGCGGTGGCAAGCTCGGACGGCGCCGTCCCGGGCTTGACTCCGAGCAGGATTCGGGCTTCGGGGGCTGCCTCCAGGAAGAACCAGGCCTCGGTCTTGCCGAACTCCCCGGGACCAACCATGCGCCTGGCCTGCTCGTTGTTGGGATGGACTTGGACCGACAACCAGTCGGCGCAGTCGAGGAGCTTGGCCAGAAGGGGGAAGCGGCGGCCGTAGCGGCCGTAGACCGACGAACCCAGCAATGCGGGGCCGTGCTCCGCGGCCAGATCGGCCAGCTTGCGCCCCGCCAGCGGACCCGTCGCCACGACGCTCTCCCCGAAGGCGATCCAGGCCTCGCCGATCGGCGGATCGGAGGCGCGCAGGCGCTGCCCGCCCCAGACCCGTTCGTGGAATTGGGGTTCGAGCGGAAGCAGGCTCTGGCCGAGGCCCTGGTCGGGGACGGCGATCTGTTGGGCCCCGGCTTGCATGTCCACGGTTGGAGAGGGTACAGCGCGCCGGGCTCGAACGCGGGCACGGACGGGCCGGCGGCCGGCCTCCAGCCGCGGCGGCCTCCGAACCGTCCCAAATCACCCTTCGCGGCCACCCACGGCGAACACCTCGACGGGGAGCCTTCAGGCCTGAGCCACCTTCGGCTCGGGCTTCTCGACGGTCTCCTCGCCCCGTGGTTCCTGGACGGGGAGAAGCAGCAGCGCTCCTACGATGTAGCACGCGACGCCCAGCAGGAGCGCCGCCCGAGGTCCGGTTCCGTAGCCGAGCCAGCGGTTGACGTTGTCCATGACCACGGCTCCGCCGATCGCCAGGGTAAATGTACCCGCCGAGGCCGTGGCCACGTTGGAAATGCCCATGTAGCGTCCCGTGGATGCCTTTGGGACGAGCTCGCTCATGAGCGCCCAGTCGACGGCGAGGAAGGAGCCGGCCGAGGCCGCGAACAGGCTGGCGCCGAGAATCGCCACCGGCAGGATCGGGGCGAAAGCCCCGATCGTCAGCCCGATGCCACCCAGGGCGCACGATCCGTATATGACCGGCTTGCGGCCGATGCGGTCCGACAGCCGGCTGGCCGGCAGCACGGCCAGCGTCAGGCAGGAGGCCACGACGCCCAGGAGGATCAGCTTGGTCTCGCCAGTGTTCGAGGCGTCCATGCCGAAGACCTGCGCGAGGTAGAAGGTACTGAAGGCCGGGAAGAAGGCGGCCCCGGCCAGGACGAAGAACCGTGAGCCTACGAGCCACAGGAAGCTGGTCTCGCGCAGGAGGTCCGAGCCCCAGGCCTCGGCCGCGATCGACAGCCACGAGCGGCCGTTGCGCGACTTGACGCGGTCGCCTTCGTGGACCCGGAGGACGACACCAAGCATCGAGGTGAACTCGACGACGCCGAGGGCCAGGGTCCCGTAGAGGAAGGCGTTGCGGTCGACGGAGCTCAGCGTCACGGCGAGGGCCGCGATCACGTAGCCGGTGATGTTGCCCAACGCCTGGAACAGGCCGATCAGGCCCGAAGCGAGCCCGACCTGCTTCGCCGGGACGAGATCCGGCACGTAGCCCTGAAAGGGACCCTGGGAGAAGTTGGAGCTGAACTGGAGCAGGGCCACGAAGGCCGCGATGGCCGCGACCGAGTTGGAGGTAGCCACGCCCGCGAGGAAGATCACGTCCAGAGCGGAGCCGACGAAGATGTATGGCTTGCGGCGTCCCCAGCGGCTGATGGTGTAGTCGCTGATGGTGCCGACCGTCGGCTGGACGACGATCGCGATCACCATTCCAAGAAGGGAGATCTCGAACGCCCCGATGCCTTCGCTGCCCTTGGGGACGAGTCCGGCGAACTGCAGGCGCCCGTTGACAATGTCGAGGATCCCGCTCCACACCGTCGAGATGCCCAGCCAGTAGAGCGAAATCCGCACGAGGTGGGTGGTGGGCAGCGGCCGTGTGGGGCGGCCGAGAGTGTCCGGCCCGGGGGCTGTCGTCATATCTGAAAGTATGGCCGCTCGAACGCGTCCGCGTTCCCGGGGCAGCGCTGTCTTGCAGCCGACACTCATCGCCGCGCCCGGCTGCTAGGCTCGGCCGCAACAGATCTGGAGATCCCGCTTTGGGCAGTTCACGCCGGCATCTCGCCTCAGACCAACACGAACCGCACTACTACGTGTCGTTGGGCGACTCCCTGTCGACCGGGGTTCAGCCGATCGGTCCTGAGCACCTCCAGTTCCGAACGGACGAGGGCTACTCGGATCAGCTGGTCGCGCTCGCTCGCGAGCGGCTGCCGGGTCTTCGCGTCGTGAAGCTCGGTTACCCGGGCGAGTCGACCGCCACGATGCTCGATGGCAGCCTGTTTGCGTACCCCCAGGGGAATCAGCTCGCCGAAGCGGTCAGCTTCCTGCGAAGCCATCGAGGCGAGGTCGCCTTTGTGACCCTCGACATAGGCTTCAACGATTTCACGACCCGTGACCTGGCGGGCATTGCGCCGGGCCTGGAGGCGGTGGCCCGGAACCTGCCCGGCATTCTGGAGACGCTGCGGGAAGCCGCCGGGCCCGACACGCCGATCGTCGGAATGACGATCTACGATCCGTTCCTGGCGGACTGGGTCAACGGGCCCGACGGGCAGGATCTGGCCCGCATGTCGGTGGACCTTGGCGTGCTGCCCATCAACGCCGGCCTGACTGCCATGTACGCCGCCGCCGGGCTCGGTGTCGCGGACGTGGAGGGCGCCTTCGCTACCTCCGATTTCGAGACGATGGTGATGCTGGAGGGCTACGGTCGGGTGCCGCTCAATGTCGCCCGGATCCACGAGTGGACCTGGGCCGGTTCGCCGCCGCCACTCGGCCCCGACCCTCACGCCAACGCCAGGGGGTATCGCGCTATCGCCGAGGCTTTCGCCAAAGTCCTGCTCCTGTGAGCGGTCGGCCCCTTCGGGGCTGGGGCCGACCGCCGGAGGCTCGGTGCTCACGGCGGGCACAACCGCGCCGGTCGTCGGCGCTCGCCGGTCCGCGGCGGACCGCCCGGGCGGCTTTTGCATCCTGGGCGTAGCCTTTCCCGACAGGTTGAGATCCGATGATTCGGACGCGGTTGGATGTACGGGTTGGCTCTGGGGTTGGTGGTCGTGGTCGCCGTCGTCGCCGTCCTGCTGGTGGCGAGCGCCCGTTCGGGCAATCGCTACGAGCGGATCGCACGCTGCCGTGCCGGACACCTCTTCACGTCGACCGTCGTGCCCGGGGCGTCGCTCAAGGCCGTCAGGCTGGGTCGGGTGCGTTTCCAGCGCTGCCCGGTTGGAAACCACTGGACCCTGGTTGGCTGGGTGGACGCGTCGACGCTCACCCCGGAGGAGCTCAGCCAGGCTCACGCGTGGCACGACGTGCGCGTCCCGTGAACGAAGAACCCGCCGGCGCAGATCGGTAGCCGGCCGTCACTCGGCCGGCGAAACGCCGTCGCTCGGAATCACACGTAGCGACCGAACGGGCGACAGGAGGACCCACAGGAAGGCGGCCGAGGCGACCGCGGCGCCGACCAGGATGGTCGTCCGGACGGGCAGGAACGATGCCAGCACGCCACCGAGGAGCGAGCCGATCGGCAGCGTGCCCCAGACCACGAAGCGCATGGTTGCGTTCATGCGGCCCTGCATGTCGAGAGGCGTGATCGCCTGGCGGAAGCTCACCTGGTTGACGTTGTAGACGACGGCGGAAAAGCCGGTCAGGAATACCGAGCAGAACAGCAGGGTGGCGGCCGCAGGGGCGTTCGACGGCATGAGCGCGATGAGGATCGTGGCCGGCCCGGTGATGAACATGGAGACGACGATCGCCGGCCCGACGCCGATCTTCTTCGAGAGGCCGGCCGAGACCAGGGCGCCCAGCAGGACGCCCAGGGCGCCCAGTCCGAAGACGATCCCGACGAGCGTCACGCTCAAGCCCAGCTCACGGTAGGCGAAGATGGGGAAAGTCGCGAAGGCCATGCTCGTGCCAAGGTTCGAGGTCGCGGTGGATCCGGCGATCATGCGCAGGTAGCGGTTGCCAAGTACGTATCGCAGGCCCTCGGCGATCTCCTGGCGCAGGCTCGTGTTGACCAGCCGCTCAGGCTTCGGCTCGTGCTTGCCGATGAGCGATATGAGCCCGCCCGACGCGAAGAAGCTGATCGCGTCGGCGATGACGGCGAACGGTGCGCTCACCAACCCGATCAGGCCGCCCGCGAAACCGGGACCGACGATCTGGGCCGCCGCTTGCGACACCGACAGCTTGGCGTTGCCTTCGATGAGATCATCGGGTTCCAGAAGAGCCGGCAGGTACGACTGGTCGGCCACGTCGAACAGGACCGTCAGGGAGCCGGTGATGAAGCCGACGGCGTAGAGCTGCCAGATCGTCAGGCCGCCCGCGGCGTAGGCGATCGGGATCGAGAGCAGCGCCAGGCCTCGGCCGAAGTCGCCGGCGATCAGCACCGGCCGGCGGCGAACCCGATCCAGCCAGGCTCCGGCCGGCAGCGCGAAGAGCAGGAACGGCGCCATCTCGACCGCGGCGAGGAGGGCCACTTCCAGAGGGCTCGAGTTCAGGACGACGGTCGCGATGAACGGGATCGCCAGCTGGCTGACCTGGCTGCCCATCAGGCTGACGGTCGCGGCCAGCCAGAGCTTCATGTAGTTGGAGTGGTGCCACAACGACCCGCGCAGGGCGGCCGGAACGGCCGAGGCTGCTGGAGTGGGCTCGGCGGCCGGGATCGTCTCTGGCATTGCGACATGGTAGCCGCGCGGGCCGCTAGAGTTGCCCGAGAGCAGGCCCGGACGCTCCGGCAAGCGATCGCGGCGCCGCGCCACGGCTGCGCCACAAGGGAGGATTCTCGGATGTTGGGTTCGAGCCACCGTCGACGGCGCGGCGCCGAGCACCTTTCGGTCAACCCGCTCTTCGCACAGGGTTCCGTCATGGCGCCCATTCCCGCCAGGCGGCTGCCCGACGGCGAGATGTCCTCGGCCGCGGCCTACCAGATCATCCACGACGAGCTCATGCTCGACGGCAACGCCCGCCAGAACCTGGCCACCTTCGTGACCACGTGGATGGAACCCGAGGTGGGCATTCTCATGGCCGAGTGCCTGCCCAAGAACATGATCGACAAGGACGAGTATCCGCAGACGGCCGAGTTGGAGCATCGCTGCGTCTCGATGCTGGCCGACCTGTGGAACGCCCCCGATCCGAGCAAGGCACCCGGATGTTCGACCGTCGGCTCGTCAGAGGCCTGCATGCTCGGCGGCCTGGCCATGAAGCGCCGCTGGCAGCAGAAGCGCAAGGCGTCCGGCAAGTCGACCGCCAAGCCGAACATCGTCATGGGCATCAACGTCCAGGTCTGCTGGGAGAAGTTCGCCAACTACTTCGAGGTCGAGCCGCGGCAGGTGCCGATGGCGGGCGACCGTTTCCATCTCACCGGCGAGGAGGCGGTGAAGCTGGTCGACGAGAACACCATCGGTGTCGTGGCCGTGCTGGGCTCGACCTTCGACGGCAGCTACGAGCCCGTGGCGGAGATCGCGGCCGCCCTCGACCGTCTCCAGGAGCGCACCGGGCTGGACGTCCCGATCCACGTCGATGGCGCCTCGGGCGGGATGATCGCGCCATTCCTGGACCCGGACCTGGCGTGGGACTTCCGTATCCCGCGCGTTGCCAGCATCAACACTTCGGGCCACAAGTACGGCCTGGTCTTCCCGGGCGTGGGGTGGGTCCTGTGGCGCGACGAGGCGGCGCTGCCCGAGGAGCTCGTCTACCACGTCAACTACCTGGGCGGCGACATGCCGACATTCGCCCTCAACTTCTCGCGCCCCGGCGCCCAGATCGTGGCCCAGTACTACATGTTCCTGCGCCTCGGCCGCGAGGGCTATCGGCTGGTCCACTCCGTCTGCCGCGACGTGGCCGGCGGCATCGCCGCGAAGCTGGCCGAGCTGGGTCCGTTCGAGCTGATCACGGACGGCAGCCAGCTGCCCGTGGTGGCTTTCCGCGTCAAGGCGGGGATCGACAACTTCACCGTCTTCGACGTTTCGCGGCGGCTACGCGAGCGCGGCTGGCAGGTGCCCGCGTACACGTTCCCGGCCGATCGCGGGGACCTGGCGGTCCTGCGCATCGTCGTCCGAAACGGCTTCTCCCACGACCTGGCCGGCCTCTTCCTGGCCGACCTGGAGCGGCTGCTGCCGGAGCTGGAGCATCAGGCGGAGCCGATCGACAAGGCGCTCGCGACGTCGTTCCGCCACTGACGGCTCGCCGAGCGTCGGCTGGGCGGCGGCTGAGCCCGGTCAGTCGATCGGCGCGATCGGTGCGGCCGGCTGGGCCGGCTCGGCCGACGCGATGGGTTCGACCGATTCCGTGACCGGGAAGCCCCGGACGCGCAACTCCGCCACGATCTCGGCGCTATCCGTGGCCAGTTCCACCGGGGCCGCGCCGGTGGCGATCCGGCCGCGGGCCATTAGGTGGGCGACGATGGCAGCGTGCCAGCCCGTGGTCTCCTCCATGGCGGAGAAGCCGAGCTTGCGGTCGCGGACGACGCGCATGTCCACGACCGCGCGGGTCGGCTGCCCGGCCTTGTGCCCGGTCACGATGACGTGGGCGATGACGATGTCGTCGACGGTCTCGTCGGCGCGGATCTGCGGCTCGATCAGGGCGTGGAAGACCTGGCGCGGCACGACGTCCTGGTCGCCCACGCGGATCGGCTCCTCGGAGAAGAGGCCGGCCTCCATGAAGCCCTTCCAGACGACGACGTGGCCCGGATACCGAACCACCTTGTTGCGCATCGAGCGCAGCCGCTTGCCCAGAGTCCACGGAGTGGTGGAGGCGCCGCCGGTCGAGAATGCCTCGAGCATGCCGACGGGCTCGCCCAGATCGACCAGCTCGTACTCGGCCGGGTCGAATGAGGCGACCTCGACCGCCTTGCCGTCACGGATGTACGTGCTGCCGCCGGCGTACTCGTTCGTCAGCCCGTCCATCGAGAAGGTCAGCCGGTAGTTCCACGGTGGACTCGGATGAAGCGGCAGGCCCCCGTCGAGCAGCACCAGGTCCTCGGGCTCATCGAGCAGCGACATGGCATACGCCATCAGGTTGCTCGCCAGACCCGGCGCCTCGCCGCAGTCGGGCACGATCCGGATGCCAGCCCTCCTGGCCCGCGCGTCGAGCGCGAGCTGGCCGAGCACGACGGACGTGTTGCCGCCCAGGTCGCACCAGTTGGTCCCGGCTTCGATCGCCGCCTCCGTGAACCCGAGATTCAGCTTGTAGCTGATCGCACCGATGGCGGCGTCGAGGGGACGCAGGAACTTCAGCAGAGCCGGGGAGTCGGTGGCGTCGAGCGCCACGCCCGTCGCGATGGCACCGCCTGCCAGCCGATTGACCCGCGCCGCCGCGGCCCCGGCCCGCGCTCCGTCCAGATCCGCCAGCACGACCGCTGCGGCCTCGCCGCGCACCGCCAGGTCGAACGCCGCCGCGGTTCCCTGGCGTCCCGCGCCCAGAACACCGTACTTGTATGCCCCGGTGCCGTCGCTCACGTCGCGCCTCTCGCTCTTGAAGCCAAGGCAGACCGCCCAGGCGAGTGTACCGCCGAGCCCGTCTTCGCCAGAGCCCGGGCTCAGATCACGGCCAGGACCGCCAGGAGCCCGGCCGCGCCCGCCATGGCGACTGCGGTCAGAAGGGCGATCCAGCCGGCGCGGCCTTCTCTGAGCACCGCCGCCAGACCGGTCAGGACGCCGGCCAGGGCCAGGAACGACAGCCCCAGGATCGACTTGGAGTTGCGCGCGCCGGCGTCGTTGGCGAGGTCCACCTGACGGTTCTGCTCTCTCAACTCGCCCAGCAGCTGCTGCGTGGTGGCCTCCAGGAGGCCGGACGTGTAGGAGTCGAGGGGTGCACCTCCGCTCGTGGCGGATGTGGCGGTCAGGGCAGTTCCCAGATCGGCTCCGGCCTGGTGCTCCACCTGGCCGACGGCGATTGCCCCGTCGTCGCCGTACTGCAGCCCGGCGATCTGGCGACCCGTCGCCTGAATTGACAGCGCCAGGGCCTCCTGCTCGTCGACGAAGGCCTGATTCTGGACTGTTGAGCTGACTTCCAGGCGGGCCGAAAGGTCGGCCGTCAGACGAGCCGCCTCGACCTGGGCGCGGCTGGATGCCTGGCCGGTCTCGATTTGGATCACCGCCAGCACCGCGGCCAGGATGGCGATGGCGCCGATCAGCACGGCGGCGAGGAGATCGAAGCGCCGCTCCGCCCGCAGGTCGGCGGCTGCGTCAGGGGCGATCATGCGAGCACCTCCGCGCCGATCGCCATGACCACACCGACTGCCAGCGCGACGACGCCACTGCCCAGCAGCGCCCTGCGGTGGCGCCGCAGCGGTTGAGCCAGGACACCGAGCAGGGCACACAGGCTCGTCGGTATCAGGGCGAGGGTCAGGAGCAGCGCTTTCTGGGCCAGCCCGTCGCCGGTGGCCTGCAGGCTATTCGGATCCAGGGCCACCAGGTTGGCGTTCCTGGATCGGATGTCGGCCAGGCGTTTGCCCAGGTCATAACCTCCCGACGGCAGGGCGTAGGTCGAGTCGCTGGGCAGCTCAGCGCCGGACGAGAGGGCGACCGCGAGCTGGCTTTGGACGCTGGCTTCGACCTCAAGCGCCTGCTGGACGGCCGGGCTCTGGCCTGGTTCGGCGGCCTGCAGCTCACTGGTCAGGATCTGCGCCTTGAGAACCTCGATCGCCGTCGGAAGGTCGCTCTGGTAGAGCGTTTGAACGTCGTTCATCGCGGCGGCGGAGCGCTTGACCTCGGTGCGCAGGGCCGACTGCCACGAGTCGTTGGCGTCGCTGGAGACCATCGAGGCGCGAGCGCCGATGATCGCGGCCACGACCGCGGCGATGGCGAGCAGGACCGCCACGCCGCCGTAGCCTCGATCGTGAGAGGCCACCTCCATCTCCGAAACGTCGACGGCCGGCATCTCGGTGGTGAGGCGTTCGAACAGTTCGCCAGGCATTGGCTCCCTCCCGTTGCTAGTCGACCTCCCGGGCGGCTACCCGCGCCACTCTACCTGAACCGAACGCGAAAGTCGGGGCCGTGGCCACCGCCTCGACCCCGACGTGATAGCCCGCGGTTGGCTCGCCTACGCGGGCATCTCCGCTGCCGCGCCGACGTGCAGTGGCTCGCCGGTCTCGAGTAGCGTCTTCAGCCCCGAGAGGATCTCGGCCCATCCGTGCTCGACCTCGTGGTAGGTCCTGGTCTCACCGTCGAAGTCGTCGTGGACCAGGGTCAGCTTGCAGACCTCGCCCTGCTTCTCGATCACCCAGGAGACGCGCGATGGGCGCTCGGCCGCCATCTCGGGGTCGTAGACCATCGTGAAGGTGTGGACGAGCCGGTGGGGCGCCTCGATCTCGACGATCTTGCAGTCGAGCGAGATCTGGTCGCCGTCGAGGTACACGAGGCGGGAGCCAGGCTTCCAGTCGGACTGGACCTTCGTGCCGTAGTAGTAGAGCTGCGTGTCTGCCGGGTCGGTGATGGCCCGCCAGAGTCGCTCCGGCGTGGTGCGAATGAGAAACTCGTAGACATGGCGGGGTGGAACGCCCATCGGTTGCTCCTCCAGGTGAGCCTTCAGCGTGGCCGGCGCGTCAACGAATGTTGCGTCGGGCGCGCCTCGCCGGCGATCGCCCGCTACGGGAGTGGGACCGCAAACACGTACTGGTTCTGCTTGCCCGCGTAGTAGACCGCCTGGTCCCATTTCAGGTAGTCCTGCGACAGCAAGTCGTACGGCACCAGCGAGTCGGGCGGACGCGAGTAGCCACCTCTGGTCTTGTTCCACAGCGTGGAGTGGCGGTTGTACCAGACGTCCTCGATGTAGAGGGAGAGGACGTTGTAGTTGTCCGTCAGCGCCGGGTCCGCCGAGGCGACGAAACCCGAGACGACCCAGGTGTGCCACCCGTACCAGACGAAAAGCGCGGCCGGTCGGTTCGTGAGGCGGATCTGCTTGACGGCGAGCTTGATCGCCGCTGCCATCGTCGGTTTGGACTGGATCTGGTAGTTGCCGTAGCCGCCTTGCTGCAGGCCCCCCGAAAGGCCCTCCGGATTCGGGCTGCCGTTGCGGCTCTCGGAGATCTGATTGGCCAGGTCGAACAGATACGCCTGCGTTTCCTCCGACGTGTCGGCGCCGGCGTTCATGATGTTCTCCATGGTCTGCATCGCCGCCGGAATGCACCAGTTGTTCTCCAACTCGCCGATGAAGTCACCCGGCTGATACAGATCCATGGCGAACTGGCCGGGCGGGGTGGGACTGGCGGTCGGGCCGGAAGGGGTCTCAGTCGCCGCCTGCGTCGCCCCCGCCGAGGCGGTCGCAGTCGCGGCCGCGATTCCCGAGGGTGCGGGCGACGCTATGGCAACGTCCTCGGTGGGCTGCACCCGCGGCCTGGCGGTGACCAAAGGCGCGTAGCCAAAGCTCGCTCCATTCAGGGCCTGAGTCGCGGTATAGAGGCCGGCTACCGCCAGGCAGGCCGTGACCGCCACGGCCAACGCCATCTTCGGGACGCGTCCCATGCCCCGACTCGCGTATGCGCGCCCCGCCCGGTTCTCTGCCAGACGCACTTGCACGCTCGGCGGTGTCCACGCGGGCGCCGGCACGGGCCGGCCGATTCGATCCATCCTCGGAGCGAGCGCAATGGCGAGAATCACGAGCTTGACGCCCTGTCCGACGCCGTATGCAGCCGGGATCGCCACCAGGCCCGCTGTCGGGGCCAGGCCCTGGGCCGTGACGAACAGGGCGATGAAGCTGGCTACTGAGGCCAGCGTGGGTATCAGCGTGTTCTTGGTGGCGTAGATGGCACGGGCCAGCAGCTCGACCACGCTCTCCAGCGGAATCGAGACCGCGAACACGGCGACGAGAATCGTCGTGATGCTGACGTCCTCGGCGTTGAAGGCGCCGCCGGCGAGCACGATCCGGACGGCGAGCCAGCCCAGTGCCAGCAGGCCAACGGCGACGCCGGTCGACAGCACGGCAATCGTCGCCAGGTTCGTGCTGAAGACCTTCCGGAAGGCGCGCCTGTCGCCCAGGTCCGCCGCGGCCGCGAGGGCGGGGAAGGCAGCGATGGCGAACTGGGCGCCGATGACGAGCTCGGGATTCGTCTGGAACTTGCGGGCCCAGGTAAGGTCGCTCACGGCCCCGACCTGGATGGTCGACGCGAGAGCGGTGAAGTAGAGCACGATCACCGACGACTCGAGCGGCTGGCTCACCATCTTGGGGAGCATCAGCGCGGCGTACTGCCGGAGGCCCTTCGTCCGGAGGTTGAGGCTGGGCCAGGGGTGGAAACCGGCTCGGATGACGCCGCTCAGGCGGATTCCGAGATAGGCGAGAGCTCCGGCCACCGCTCCGATGGCCGAGCCGTATATGCCGAGTCGGTCGTTCAGGAGCAAAGTACCGGCGATGATCCCGCCCGACCACATCAGGGGCGCGATGGCGTAGGTGAGCCACCGCTTCTCCGCGATCAGGATCTCCCCCAGGGTCCACGTCGCGGCGAAGATGATCTGGGTCACGCTCAGGATCCGGAACAGGTCGATGCACTCGTCCCGTTGCTGGCCGCTGAACCCAGGCGCCACGAACGACACGCACTGCGGGGCGAACACGGCCATTATCGCGGTCGCCACCGCCATGGCCAGGATCGCCAGGGTCAGGACCGTCCGTCCGAATGCCAGGGCGTCGGCCCGGTCCTCGTCCCGAAGCCCCACGAAGAGCGGCACGAAAGAGGCGCTGACCCCGCCCACGACCAGGACCTCGAGCACCAGGCTGGGGAGCACCTGGGCCGCGTAGAAGGCATCGGTATCGGTTCCGGCGCCGAAGAAGTGGGCCAGCACCTTGGTTTCGAGCAGGCCCAGGACAACGCCGACCAGCGTGACCGACGACAGGATCAGGGCGCCCCGCGGGAGAGACGCCTGCCCGATCGCCAGGATGCGCGCCGCGAAGCTCGGCGTGTCCGGCCCGCCCGACCGCCCGGCCCGGCGCGGACCGACGGCTCCGCCTGGCAGCGCGGGCCGGCCCGGCTGAGGCGTAACTTCATCCAAGAGATCGTTCCTCCGCATCCATAGACCGGGAAGTGTGAGCCAGGGATCGGACAACGCGCAAGCGAGCCTGGGGTGGTCGCTTGCGGGATCGAACGCACATCGACGATCGGCGGCGCCTGCGTGGGGCGGGGAGTGGTTTCGCGCCCCACGCAGGCTTGCGCCGAACCCAGCAGACGAGGCCTGCCGTCGGGCCGTCGTTCGCCGTCGCCCTATTGACATGTCAATACCCCCCAGGGGTATACAAACGCCGCGAAAAGTGGTAAGAATCGCCCAGCAAAGGCCTGTCAAGACTTGACAGGCCGTTAGTTGTGTCAGGGTGGTTCGGCCGAGAGGTTGAGCCGGAAGTCGAGCGGTTCGACCGGGCGCGTGGTCGAGCGGTCCGCAGGAATCTGTCGGTCGTTCGGCCGGTCCGCAGTCGGCAGGCAGGCCGGTCATTCGGTCGGGCGGCCGGGTCGATCCATTCGGTTGGAGATGACGATGAGTGAACGTCGACGTCTCTTGGGCCGTCTTATGAGCAGGAGAAACGTTTGGCTGTTGGGGTAGCCGCAGAAGTCAAGAGCAAGCTGTCGGTCCTGGAGATCGTCGGCGAGCAGGTGGAGTTGCGCAAGGCCGGCACCACCTACAAGGGGCTCTGCCCGTTCCACGGCGAGAAGACCCCCAGCTTCGTCGTGACCCCGGCGCGCGATAGCTGGCACTGCTTCGGCTGCGGCGAGGGCGGCGACATCTTCAGCTTCGTGATGCGCCGCGAGGGGCTGAGCTTCCCCGAAGCCCTCAAGCGGCTGGCAGCGCGGGCCGGCATCGAGGTCGACGAGCGGACGAGCCGCGAGGACGCCCGGAAGGCTCGACTGCGCGAGGTGCTCGAGCAGGCGATCGCCTTCTACCACGTCGTCCTGACGCAGTCGAAGACCGGTGCGCCGGCGCTCGAATACCTGCACGGCCGCGGCTTCACGGACGAGACGATCGAGCGCTTCCAGCTCGGTTGGGCGCCCGGTGGCTGGGACCAGATGATCAAGATGCTCCAGAGCCGCCGCAACGTGGCGGTGGCGGAGCTGGCGGAAGTGGGCCTGACGAGCCAGCGCCAGGGCGGGCGAGGGGCCTATGACAAGTTCCGCTCGCGGGTGATCTTCCCGATCCGGGACGCGGCCGGGAACGCGGTCGGAATCGGCGGACGGATCCTCCCCGGGGCCGCGGGCAAGGTCGCCGGTGATGGCGCGGCCGCGGGCACCGTCGCGCCCGACTCCAACGCGCCCAAATACCTCAACTCCCCGGCGACGTCGCTATTCGACAAAAGCCGCACGCTGTACTTGATCGAGCGGGCCCGCGGCGAGATGCGCCGGTCGGAAGAGGCCGTGCTGGTCGAGGGGTACACGGACGCGCTGATGGCGCACCAGGCCGGCTTCGAGAACGTCGTGGCGAGTCTCGGCACGGCTCTCACGCCGGCCCAGGTCGCGCTCATCGCCCGCTACGCCCGCGAGATCGTCCTCGCCTACGACGTCGACCCGGCCGGCCAGCACGCCGGTTCGATCGGTGGCGCGGAGCTGTTCCGGCTGATCGGATCGCTCGCGGCGGAGGAGACCGGCGTCGAGATCACGCGGGTACGCGTCGCCCGACTGCCTGAGGGCAAGGATCCCGATGAGGTCATCCGCGAAACGCCCGATCTCTGGCGGGAGGCGATCCGCACGGCCCAGCCGATCATCGAGTTCCTCATCGACTACTACGCCACGGCCTTCAACGTCCGAACGGCGGAGGGCAGGCGGCACGCGGTGGACGCTCTCCTCCCGCTGTTGCGCCAAGTCAGCCCCGTTGTTCGCGACGACTACCTCCAAGTACTGGCCCGCCGGACTGGGGTGGAGTATCGGTTCCTGCTCGAGGCGCTGCACGCTCCAGTGCCGATTAGCCAGGCCGGCGTGGACGGGCGCGGAGGTTCGAGTGGCGCGGCCGGCGCCGGTTCGGGGCGCTTCACCGCGGACGCCGTCATGTCGGCCCCGGACACGATCGACACGAAGGCCGAGCTCAGGTCTCTGACGCGCGAGGAAGCCCGTCTGCTGAGGCTTCTCCTTCTTGTGCCCGAACAGCAGGAACGTGTCGCCGACACGCTGGCCGCGCAGGGAGCGCGGCTTCCCAGCACTCCGGCCCGCGAGCTGCTGGCGGCGATGGTGGCCGACCGCGACCTGGATCGCGAGGCCGGCGGTCCCGGTGACTTCAAACGCACGCGCTTTCTCGAGGCGCTGCCACCGGAGGTGCACAGCCTGGCCATTGCCTTGTCAGACCGCGGACCCAACGATCCGACGACGCTCGACACCGATCACGTCCGCAACGGCGTGGACCAGTGCCTCCTGGCGCTCGAGGCCGACCGCCTCGAAGACGAGATCCGATTCAACGCCGGCGAGCTGATGGACGCGCAAACCGCCGTCGATCCGCAGACGATCGCTCGACTGCTCGAAACGCAACGCAACTTGTATGAAGCCCGCAATTCGCTCGATCGACGGCGAGAAGCCGTTAGCAACCTGACACCCGCTGGAGGACACCGATGACCGACCCCCTGGACAAGCAACTCGTGGAGGTGGCCCTCGCCGGCGGCAACCGCCGCAAGGCGGATCTCGAGGAGGCCAAGCTCGCGGGCGTGCGCACGCGCCATTCGGCCGAAGACGAGCCGCTCGACGAGGACGAGCTACTCGCTGAGGACGAAGAGGAAGTCGTGCCGCCGGAAGCTCTGGAGGACGACACGGTCGAGCTCGGGGTGGAGGTCGTCGAGGAAGACGTCCTGGTCGGGCCGCGCGTCGCGGGCGAGGTTCCGGTAAAGCTGGACGTCGAGGCGCTAGAAGAGCCCACGCCCGAGGAGCTCGAGGCGCTCTCGGCCGACATGATCGGGATCGATGACCCGGTCCGCATGTACCTGAAGGAGATCGGCAAGGTCGCGCTCCTGACGGCCGAGGAAGAGGTCGTCCTGGCCAAGGCCATCGAGCTGGGCGAGCAGATGGTCGACGAGCCGTGGAAGGGCATCGTCTCGCTCCACGAGTGGACGCACCACGAGACCGAACGCAAGACCCGGACGATCAAGCCGCAGTACAAGCTGCCCTTTGCGGCCGAGTCGGCGCTGATGGTCGCCGACGCCGTCAAGGCGGAGGAGGCCGCTGACCTGCTCGTGCCCTCGCCGGACTTCCATTTGGTCAAGGCCGGCAAGGACGCCACGACAGAAGGGACCAAAGAACTCCTGAAGGAGGCTCGACACCTGGTCGTTGCCTACAACGAATCCCTCTCCGCGGACGCGTTTCTGGCTCTGCTCGACCGGGCCTACTTCGCCGTGCACAACGGCGACCTCGACTCTCGCGACAACGTTGGGCTGCGCGCCATCTACGACTGGACCAGGGACGCGGTCGCGTACCCGGCGCTCCAGCGTTGGATCGAGGGCGGGCAGGACATCGATCTGCTGCGCCGCCTCGGCTACGACCCGGAGGTTCCGGCCAACACCAAGCTGGCCCACCGCCGCGGCGAGCTGGTTCGAATCGGGCGCGACGCGCGCGAGCAGCTGACCTCGGCGAACCTGCGGCTGGTCGTCTCGATCGCGAAGAAGTACATCGGCCGGGGCATGTCGTTCCTCGATTTGATTCAGGAAGGCAACATCGGCCTGATCCGCGCGGTCGAGAAGTTCGANNTGGTGGATCCGCCAGGCGATCACTCGCGCTATCGCCGACCAGGCTCGCACGATCCGCATCCCGGTCCACATGGTCGAGACGATCAACCGCCTGATCCGCGTCTCCCGCACGCTGCTCCAGGAGCTTGGCCGCGAGCCGACGGTCGAGGAGATCGCCGAGGCGATGAGCAAGGGCCAGGAGGTCGTGGTCACTCCCGAGAAGGTCCGCGAGATCATCAAGGTCTCCCAGGAGCCGGTGAGCCTCGAGACGCCGATCGGCGAGGAAGAGGATTCGCATCTCGGTGACTTCATCGAGGATCGCGGAGCCCTGGCGCCCGCCGAGGCTGCTTCACACCAGCTCCTCAAGGAGCAGGTCGAGGCGGTGCTCGACTCGTTGACCGGCCGCGAGCGCCGGGTCCTGCAGCTGCGTTTCGGATTGGAGGACGGCCGGGCCCGGACGCTGGAGGAGGTCGGCAAGGAGTTCAACGTCACGCGCGAGCGCATCCNNGCCAAGGCCCTGCGCAAGCTGCGGCACCCGTCGCGGTCCCGTAAGCTCAAGGACTACCTGGAGTAGAGCCGGGGAGTGGCGCGGGCCGCGGCTGGGGCGGGGCGGCCGCCGCGGGGAGGGGAGTGGCGGCGGGAGAGTGGCGCTGCGGGGGGAGGCGGCCGGGGCCGGGCTAGGCGGCCGGGGCCGGGCTAGGCGGCCGGGGCTGGGCTAGGCGGCCGGGGGAGCGGCGCCGGGCTCACCACGGCCCCGTGGGCGATTCCTGCCCGGATCGCGATGCATCTCCGACCACGACCAGTCCTGCGCGCGCCTCGTGCCCACCTGGTGGGCATGTTCGACCTGGCGCGCGAGCAGCCGGCCTCGAGAGTGTCGCAATTGCCCGGATCCGACTATCTCTCGTGCGGTGGGTCGCCCCCTTTGGGCCGTCGTCGGACGTACCGGTCGCTACGAGGCAACACATGGTCGTCTATTCGGGCACATTCGACGTGTAGGCGCGCACCGCTTGGCCGACCATGTTCGATATGCCCACCCACAGGGCAGCACAGCAGCCTCCGTGCCGGTTCGGTCGAGGATGCCCAGCCGGTGGGCGGGAATGACGCCCCAGGCGGGCGAGGCGCAGAGTTGAGCCAGACGTAAGCCACGGCAAAGCGGCGCGGCGCAACATTCTCGCCAATGTCAACAAAGCAGCGGGCGTCTGACATCGGTTCCGTGAAGGCCAGGACCATCGCCGTCGAGATGGGCCGGGAGCTGCGGCAAGCGCGGCTGGATCACGGTCTCAGCCAGGCGGTGGTGGCGAAGGCGGCTCGGAGTTCGCGCAGCCAGGTCGGTCGGATAGAGGCGGCCTGTGCTCCACGGGTGTCGCTGACTGAGATCGCACGCCTCCTGGCCGTGGTGGGGCTCGAGCTGAGCGCGCGGGCGTTCCCGGCAGGGCCGCCTATCAGGGACGCGGCGCATCGGGCGCTGATCGAGCGGTTCCGGGCGCGCGTGGCGCCGACGATCGCCTGGCGATTCGAGGTGCCGGTGGGGGAGGCGGGCGACCAGCGCGCGTGGGATGCGGTGCTGCTGGTGGGCCTGGCCAAGCTGGCGGTGGAGGCGGAAACGCGGCCCCGAGACGTACAGGCGCTGCAACGGCGCATGGCCCTGAAGCGCCGCGAGACCCTGCCATCTCGGGCGTGATGCTGCTGCTCGCGAACACAAGACACAATCGCGCCCTGGTCCGCGACCACGGCGAGGCTCTGCGCGCCGACTTCCCGATGAGCGGATCGGCGATCCTCGCGGCCCTGGCTGCCGGCCGCGACCCCGGTGGGAGTGGCATCGTTCTGGTGTAGCGGGGGAGGTCGGAAGGCGATGGCGCCGCCACGCCATCCGCGGGCTGCGCGGCTCCCGGGTACGCTATCCGCGTCGTGGGCGTGGCCGCACTCGGGAGGAGTCGAATGAACGCTGACGAAGCTGGACCCCTGGTGTCGGCCGAGTGGCTGGCGGCCCACCTTCACGACCCGGACCTCCGGATCGTCCATGTCGCGGCCGACCGCCATATCTACGACGGGACGCATCTGCCCGGCGCCATCTTCGTGGACACGCACGTGGATCTGGCAAAGCTCGGCACTCGGCCGGCGACGGGCAGCGTCCAGCGCCAGTGCCTCGTGCCGACGCGCGAGGAAGTGGCCGCCTCCCTCGCCGCGTGGGGCGTCGCTCCGGGCCAGCGAATCGTCTTCTACGACGACGCGGGTCTGAACCGCCAGGCGATCCGCGGCTACTGGCTGCTGCGCCTGTACGGCTTCCCGCGCGAACGGGTCCACCTCCTCGACGGCGGGCTGACGGTCTGGCTGGCAGAGGGGCGCCCAACCACGGCCGAAGCCACGGTGCCGAAGCCGGTGGACGTCACGGAACGGCTTCACGAACGGGACGACTCGCTGATCGCCACGGCGGAGCAGGTCCTGGCGTGGAGCCGAGAGGCGAGCGCACCGGGCGGCCCCACGCGTCTCCTGGACGTCAGGCTGGTGGAGGAGTTTCTGGGCGCCGACGTCAGGGCGGCCCGTGGCGGCCGCATCGCGGGCGCGAAGCATCGGGTCTTCAGCGACTTCGTCGCTCCCGACGGGCGGCTCCGGAGCGCGCCGGAGGCGCTGGCGATCCTGCGAGGGACCGGCGTGAATCCCGACGAGCTGCGGGCCACCTACTGCCAGGGTGGAATTCGGGCCGCGCTGGCCTGGTTCGTGCTGCATGAGCTCGCCGGCCTGTCCCAGGTCCGCAACTACGCCGAGTCATGGGAGGAGTGGGGCAACCGGCCCGACTTGCCGGTCGAGAAGTAGCGTCGACGGAGCGGCGAAGAGGTCGCTGCCGAGCACGCCTATGCGTAAGTGTCGACGACCGAGCGGACCCGTAGGGCCGCGCGCGCCCGCGCGAGGTCCCAACCCTCCGGCAGCTCGAACGAGACGGCCACGTCTCGCCCGGCCGGCAGGTCGAAGAAGTTGTCGCTGAAGACGGTGTCCGTGCCGTCGAGCGAGAGCTCGACCCAGCGCGCCAGCGTGCCCGACCGGAGTCGGACGGTCGCGCGACCGTCCGAACTCTCGACCGCCGTCTCGACGGCCGGCCGGCCCAGGGCCAGCTGCTTGTCGGGGACGAACGTCGTCACCACCAACGCCCGCCGGGAGCCGGCCTCGATCAGCTCCGATACCAGGACGAGAGATCGCCGCTCGGCTGCCGAGTCGGGGAGGGGAACTCGACCCACCGAAGTCGTGGCCAGCCCGCGGGCCTCCGCGAGGCCGCCCCCGGACGCTACGACCTCGCCGTCGAGCCGCTCCAGCGACCAGCGGACCTCGCCCCGCCAGGCCGCGGCCCTGTCGTTGGTGACGGCCAGCGACACCGCGTCCGCCTCCACATCGGCGGAGAGCAGCACCGGGGCGTAGAACCGCCGCGTGGCGTACTGCAGGGCCTTCCAGCGGCCGAAGTAGTCGATGCTCGCCCACGATGAGACCGGCCAGCAGTCGTCGAGCTGCCAGTACAGCGCCCCGCTGCAGCGGCCTCGCTGCCGCCGCCAGTGCTCCACGCCGACCCGCATCGCTTCGGCATGTAGGACCTGGCTCAGGTACACGAGCGACGGGAAGTCCTTGGGCAGCCGGAACTGCTGGGCCATGTAGTAGAGGATGCGGGCGTTGCCGACCGGGCAGCGCTGGTGATGGTCGAGCAGCGGCGAGCCCAGGTTCCAGTCGGCCGGATCGGGCGCGAATGCGGCAACCGTGGCCAGCGCGGGCAGCGACTCGAAGCCGAACTCGCTCACGAACCGGTAGGTCTCGTGGCCGTAGGCGGAGAATGGCGCAAGGGCGTGCCACACGATCCACTCATGCTCGTCACCGCGAGCCCCGCCGATCGGCTCCGCCAGCGGCCGTCCCGACGACGGCGAGCTCGGCCAGTAGGGAGTGGCCGCGTCCTGCGCCGCGACCCATGTCGGCAGCGTGTCGGAGAAGAAGCGCAGATAGGCCGCGCGCAGGTCCTCGTTGCCGGGCCGGCTCCAGCCCCAGTTCGCCCAGCCCCGCTCCATCTCGTTGTTGCCGCACCACAGCACCAGGCAGGCCCGATGCCGCAGCCGCCGGACCTGCTCGCGGACCTCGACCTCGAGGTTGGCCAGGAACTGCCGGTCGGTCAGCGGGTAGACGCTGCAGGCGAACATGAAGTCCTGCCAGACCAGGATGCCGTAGCGGTCGCACAGGTCGTAGAACGCCTCGGTCTCGTAGTAACCGCCACCCCAGATCCGGATCATGTTGTGGTTGGTCTGGGCGGCTGCGCCGAGCAGCGCCTCCAGGCGCTCCGGGGTGACGCGGGCCGGGAACGAGTCCGGCGGGATCCAGTTGGAGCCCTTGGCGAAGACGGGCACGCCGTTGACGACGAACGTGAACGACTCGCCCCACTGGTCGGGCCGGCGCCGAAGCTCGAGCGTCCGCATGCCGACCTTGCAGGAGCGGGTGTCGAGCGTGCGGTCGCCCGCGGTCAGCTCGACTTCGACCCGATAGAGCGGCTGCCCGCCGAGCCCATTGGGCCACCACAGCTCTGGGTTGGCGACCTCTAGCGAGAGGCTGGCGGCCGACTCCTCGGCGGGGATGACAGCCTGGACGGCTTCGATTCGACCGTCCGGATGGACTACTCGAAGGCGGGCCTCGATAGCCTGAGGGTTGGAAGCGTCCGTCCGTTCGACTTCGACGCGAGCGCATATCCGTGCGCGAGCGCGTTCGACTTCGACCGTCTGCTCGATCCGAACGTCCTCCAGGCGGGCGGCGCTCCAGCCCTCGATGCGCACGTCCTGCCAAATCCCGACATTCGGCAGCTTTGGACCCCAGTCCCAGCCGAAGTGGCATGGTGCCTTGCGCAGGTAGGGACCGCCGGGGAGCGTCTCCTGGGGCCGGTCGAGCGCCCGGATGGCGTTCAGTTCGGCCCCACGGCGGACGGCGGAGCCGAACAACACGGCGACCTCGTTGTCGCCGGCCGCCAGGCGGCCGGTCACATCCCAGCGCCAGGTCCGGAACATGTTGTCGGCGCTGCCCAGCAGCTCCCCGTTGAGACGGACCTCGGCCAGGGTGTCGAGGCCGTCGAAGACGAGGGCAACGCGCTTCTCGGCCGCAACCTCGGCGTCGACGCGGAAGATGCGCCGGTACTCCCAATCCGCCTCGGCGACCCACTGGACCCGCAGCTCCTCGTCGCCGACGAATGGGTCGGCGATCCGGCCCGCGGCCATCAGATCGGTGTGGACGCCGCCGGGGACCTGGGCGGCCAGCCACTCGCTCGAGCCGGACTGCCGGAGTTGCCACGCGCCGCTGAGAGACTGCCTGGTCACTGGTCCTCCTGGCGGGGATGGCCCGCCCGCGGGCCCCGCTTAGCCGCCCCCAAGCGGCGCCCTATGTACTGAGTAACGCCTGGCCGGGGCCGTGCTATTCTGTCGCGCGGCGCCGCGACGGCGCCACGGATCGCTTCAGGCGATCGACTCGCTCCGGCGTAGCTCAGTGGTAGAGCGGGCGGCTGTTAACCGCTTGGTCGTAGGTTCGAATCCTACCGCCGGAGCCACTCACTTGGGTGGTTCGCGCATATCCGTTCGAGTCGTTCTTGCGGACGCGCGCCGCCAAGTTCATCCAGACGAGAACTCTTCCTGTTCAACAGGGGCCCCGTCCCTGTGCCGCCGCGGCGCCCATGGACGGAGCGTCATGGGCACAGGGCACTGCAACGTATCCGCATGGCGCTAGACTTTGCAGTATGTCGAGCCCGGTCTCACGCCACGGCGACATCGCGGAGGGACAGCGGGCCTTGTCACTCTGCAGCAAGCTCGAGTGAAGCCGCGCTCTCGACGGTCCGCACATTCCTCGACCCCGTGTTCCAGGGCACCGCGTCGGGCGCTTGGGACCCGGTGACCATGAGGTGGTCCGGCGCGCTGGAGAACGGCAATTCGACGCCGCCTCGTCCCTCCGTTCATCGGGCGCGGCTTGACTTGTGAATGTCGTTCACCCTGCGGACGTGAACTCGCTCCGATATTTGCAATCGCCGATCACCCGTTCTGCCTCGCCCATTCCTCGGATAGGCAGGAGGGGCGAAGGGTGAGGTGGCGATGGCGATCGGCAGTGGGGCATTGGCGGTGATCGATCGCGATCGCCCGGATGACGAGGTGCTCGACCGACTCGACGGGCTGAGGTCCGATCTCCTCGCTGTCGCCCTCTCGATCGTGTTCGACCTGGACGATGCGGAAGACCTCGTTCAAATGACGATCGAAATCGCCTTGCGCAGATCGAGAGAACTGCGGGAGACGAAGTCGCTGCTGCCATGGCTGCTGAGAATCGAGACTCGCGAGGCCTTCCGGCTCAAGCGAAGACTCCGCCGAGTGGTCCGCCTCGGCTGGCAGCAGGCGCCAGAAGGAACTGATGCTGAGGACACCCCAGGATCGCTCGAGGTCAGAGACGCGCTCCGGCGGCTTCCGCCCCGCATTCGAGCCGCGGTGGTGCTTCACCACATGACGGGCCTATCCGTGGCCGAGAGTGCGGAAGCGCTCGGAGTCAGCGACAACACAGTGAAGACACAGCTCAAACGTGGGCTCGCGCTACTTCGGGAGGATCTCGGCCATGGCCGGTAAGGGACAGGACGAAGAGATCATCGGCCGTCTTCAACAGCATCACGCTCAGGTGCTCGGCTGGTCGCGACAGCACGTCGCGGCGGAGAAGCAGGATCTGCGACTCAGGCTATCTCGCACCCAGGTCCGCTCAAGAAGCGGACCGAAGCTCGCGGCTTCAATCGCAGTTTGCGGCATGGTCCTCGTTGCGGTAGCGCTCGTGGCGACATCCTTGGTACCCAAACGAGCTATCGGACCGGGCGCAACGCTGTCATACGCGCCAACCGGCGCATCGTCTCCCGTGCCGACCGCGGCCTCGGGATCGCCGGCAGGCATCGTAGTCACCGCGGGATGGACGGACCTGGACTGGTCAAATCTGGTGGCCTTCGGCGACGCGACCGTCGTCAACGACGTCGTGAGCTGGAAGGGCGCGCTATGGGCCGCCGGCCTCGACACCGCGGGCAGAGCCGGCTTGTGGAGCTCCGCCGACGGCGCGACATGGACTCGAGTGCTCATCGACGGCGCCGTGTCGTTCGACGGCGCGAACACGATCGATCTCCTCGACGATTCGTCCGGTCTGGTCGCCTACGGCACCACCACCGAATCGCCGTGCAGCGGGCCGAGCGCGGCGATGACGTGCGGGCCAGATCACTTCGGGGTCTGGACCTCGCCTGATGGCACGACCTGGACACGGTCCGACACGCACGTCTTCGGCAGCGCGTACGTTGCAGGCCTCACCTCCGGGCCGAATGGGCTGATTGCCGTGGGAAACCTCGGCTGGGACAAGCCGCAGATGTGGGCGTCTTCGGACGGTACGGTCTGGCAACCCGTCGACGTGACCGACGGCGAATTCAGCAATTCTCACTTCTTCGTGGTCCGTGGCTGGTCCGGCGGCTACGTCATGGGCGGGTCCGTGGGCGGCACCGAGCCTACCTCGTCGGGGACGCTCTCGCCGGCCGGCGCGGCCGCAGCCTGGTGGTCGTCCGACGGCCGGACGTGGCATGCGGCAGACGTGAACCGCATCGTCAATAGAGTCGGGGTTGCGATCCAGTCGCTCTACGTGGGAAGAGATGGACTCCTCGCCATCGGCTCGGAATGGGGCGGCCAGGCCGCCACGGGCTGGTGGTCCTCCGACGGCCACGTCTGGCAGACGCTCGCCCAATCGTGGATTAACACTGCTTCGGGAGCGATCCCCGACCCGCCGTCGGACACAGTCTTCGATGACGGAACCAGGATGGTCGCCTTCGTGCCGGAAGGCCCCGGCGGCCAACTCGAGGCCTGGACATCGCTCGACGGGAAGGTCTGGTCGGCCCTGAGCTTCACGTACGTCTCTGACAGCAGCCTGCCCTATTGGTCGGGCTATGCCCCGGCGCACACATCGGTGTATACATTCGGCAAGGCCTTCGTCCTCCCGGACGGCCTCGTGGTGACCGGACAGACACCCGACAACCCGCCGAAAGCGGTGGCGTGGCGCGTGATCGCAAGCTGAGAAATGTGGTCGCTGCGTGATCGCGGAACTAGCGAGGGCTCCACGGCGACCGGAATGGGATCCGGGACTCGAGTCCACCCGTCTGTGCGAGAGCCATCTGGCGGACGTTAGCCATCAGCACGAACCCGCCGGGTGGGGCGGGGGAGCGCCATCTCAGTCGCCGGCGGCCGGAACTCAGTAGGCGCCCGGGGCCCGCCCGCCGGAGCCAAATCTCGCGACGAGGATCACCTCTCGGCCAGGGCCAGAGAGAGGGGGGGCCGGTCGTGGCTACCTTGTCGCCGTTCTCAGCCATCGATCTCGTAGGTTCCGAACAGACGGCAGTGGTCGCCCGGAAGCGAGCAATCGACCCAGGTGGAAGCCGGGAAGATGGGGCCGGCCGTCAGCTGCCGGTCTATCCGCACGAACGCGACCGGCAGGAACGCGAGACGGCGGGGTCGCCACGTCCAGCCCGGTCCTTCTCCAACTTCGACATGAGTGTCGCGCAGTCCCTTCGTCAGGACGCGGTTCTCGGGGTCGGATGGAGCGGTGTTCGTGTCGCCAAGGACGAGGAGCCGCTCGCCGGTGGCGACCACGGGGTCGATGCGCTTGCGAAGCGTCGTGATGGCCGCTTCTCGATCCGACGGATTGAAGTCGATCGGCAGGCGCAACCGCGAGGCCTTGTCGACCTCCCCGTGCGTCGGATGGGCATCGATGATCCGAACCTTGCCGCGCGGAGTGTCCACGATCAGCTCGAGACAAGGTGGATCCTCGGACGAGCTTACGTTCTCGATCGGGTAGCGGCTGAGGACGCCCAGTCCGTCGGCACCCCTGCGCGGCACCATCGCTCGGTACGGCCACCCGAACTCGATCGTCAGGTCTGCCTCGATCGCGGCCGACGCGTCGGGCTCGAGCTCCTGCAGAGCGATCAGGTCGACGTTGACGTGCTCGAGCTGGGCGGCCGCCGCGGCGGGCGTGCGTTCCCCGTATTCCAGGTTCCAGGTCATGGCAGAGAAGTCGTGGCGAGCGGCGTCGCTCCCCGGCAGCGAAATCCATTCGGAGCCGAAGAGCCCGCCGCCAGCGACGAAGATGATCAGCAGCGCCGCTCCCAGCACCCGAGCCCGTGCCAGCAGCGCGATCGGAGCCAGGACTACGAACGCGGCGATGAAAAGGTGCGCCTCCAGCATGAGTGCGAGCGCCAGCAGCCCGGACTGCGGCGGATGCACGACTGAAACCACGGCGAACGCCACCAGCGCGAATGGAAGGACGGCGAGCAGATCCCAGCGCGAGGGGCGCCATGGGCTGCGGGAGGAGCGACGGCCGAAGCCGGTCGGGTTTCTCACGCTGTCGAGACGGCCGGCGCAGATAGATTGGTACGTTGGGCCGGGATCCGCCGATCAGGCCACGCAGCGAGCGCAGGCATGCGCCCGCCGACCGAGCGAGATTCGAGCGGCCAGCCCGGTCGACTCGGGCTGGGAGAGATCCCCGACTTTCTTCTCATGCAATTGGCGGTTACCTGATCCGCCGGCACCGGCTACACTGTGCGGCACCGTGAACAGGAATCACTTCGACAGCAGCCTGCTCCTTACCTGAGGCGAGCCCCCTTGCGGGTGCTCGCCGGCGACCTCCTGCGCCATCGCAGGAGGTTTTTGTTTCCCCCGAAACCCCGCCCAGACCCGCGGCGACGAACGCGGACCCGACAGAGCAAGAAGGAACTCGAGATGCCTCCCGTACCCGCCAGCCCGAAGAAGATGCCGGTCGAGAAGTACATGCCCTTCCGCCCCCTGCCGCTCCGCCTTCCGGATCGGGAGTGGCCCAACCGCCAGATCGAGCACGCCCCGATATGGTGCTCGGTGGACCTGCGCGACGGCAACCAGGCCCTCATCGACCCGATGGACCCGGCCCGCAAGCTGCAGATGTTCAAGGCCCTCGTCGGCATGGGCTTCAAGGAGATCGAGGTCGGGTTCCCGTCCGCGTCCCAGCCGGACTACGACTTCATCCGCCAGCTGATCGAAGAGGACCTGATCCCAGACGACGTCACGATCCAGGTCCT
>PMXQ01000127.1 GCA_003171065.1 Chloroflexota bacterium | reverse complement strand
TGATCTTGCGCACCGTCGGCCGCACGACCGTAAAGCTGGCGCTGGCGGCTCCGGCCAGGCGCTGTCCGGTGGCCGAGCGAGCAGTCGTGGCGACGTGCATGGTGACGGTCGATCCGACCGGCAGCTTGCTGTTGGGGTCGAGGGCCAGGACGGTGTTGTTCTCGGTCCAGCTGATCGCGCCGCGAACTCGCTTGCCGTTGACTACGACCGAGAAGGCGGCGGCCGTCGAGGCTCGGTTCATCGGCACGGTGAAGCGGACGGACAGGACCTGGTTGGGATCGGCCGTCGAACCGTGGTTCACCGGTCGGAACTTCAGGACCTCGGGCGCGGCCAGGGTCTGGACCGTGAGCGGAGTCACCGGCAGGAGGGCCACGCCGGCGGAGTCGGTGGCGTTGGAGCTATCGAAGCTGACGGTGTAGGCGGTCCCGCCCGCGAGGATGTCGTCGGGCGTGAAGGTGAAGACCTGGGAGGAGACGTCGGTGGGATCGTCGCCGGTGATCGTGCCGGTCGCGACCGGGCTGATGGAGAGGCGAGCCTGGACGGTGGCGAGCTTGACCGGACTGGAGAAGGTGATCTGGAAGGCCGACGTGGGCGCGACCATGGCACCGCTCACGACGGTCGCGGTGATCTGGCCCGAGGTCAGGGCGCCGGTGATGAACCCGGCGGTCACGGACGAGCCCAACTGCATGCCCGACTGGTCCATGGCCGAGCCCGAGACGCTGACGATGTAGCTGGTGAAGGGTGCCCAGTAGGTGGCCGGGGAGATCGAGAGGGTCTCGCCCGCGGCATCCCAGGCCAGGCGCACGGGGGCGGCCGGCTCGATGGTCAGCGAGTCGGCGACGCTGCCCTGGTTCATCGGCTCGGTGAACGCCAGGACATAGGGCGCATCGACGCTCACATTGGCCGCGGTACCGAGAGAAACGGCGGGCGCGGCCGGGTCGTAGGGCGTGGGGGCCTTGGCCTCGATGGTCTTGGTCGGCAGGCCGACCAAGAGGCCACTCACCACGAGCGCGACGGCCACGAAGGCAATCGTCAGCTGGGTCAGGAGCGAGCGGCGGCTGACATATCTGGACAGGTAGCCAAGGCCCGCAAGGGGGACCTCGAGAACTGCCGCAGCGAGTTGTCGCATGTGTCAGTCTCCGTGACAAGGGGGTCGCGCAGGGGCGTCGCGATGGCAACCCCGGGCCCGCAGGTTACCACCCACCCATGTACCGGACAACGAGGTTGCGGCCCCGCTGCCGTCGCTTCGTCCCCGGGGACGGACGGCCGTCCGCACCGATCACTGGCGTGGCGCGGGGTTCTTCAAGGTCGGGAGGTACCTCCGTGGCGCATCCGCCCCAGGCCGGGCCAGCGTGTCAGCGCCCCCGCCGGCATGTAGCGCCCGTAGGAGCCGACCACCAGCCCCCGCAATTCCAGGAGGGTCAACACGCTGAGGATCGCTGCACCTGAGAGTCCCGAGCGAGCCGCGAGGTCGTCGGCGGTGGCAGGGCCGCCAGTCAGGAGCTCGGCCACGGAGCGCTCGACCGGTGCGAGCGCCGCCAGGACGGCCTCAACGCCCGCGCCGGGGACCGTGGGCCCCGGCCGCCCGTGACGCGTCTGCGCCCGGCCGGCCGCTCCCGTGCCCGACCACTCCCCGGCGCCGCCGCCAGTCGGGCCTGCCGGCACCCCATTCTCCCAGCCGGCCGTACCGCCTGGCTGCTCGTCCTCGCCGAGCAGGCCCAGATCCTCCAGCAGCTCGGGGATGCCGCACACGACGCGGGTCTGGCCGGGGAAGCTGCGCAGGAAGGCGTGACAGCCCTCGCTCGTCGGTGCGTCCAGCGGGCCCGGGACCAGGAAGCACTCCCGACCCTGCTCGAGCGCCCAGCCGGCCGTGATCAACGCCCCGCTGCGACGGCCGGCCTCGACGACGACCGTCGCGTCCGATAGCCCGCTGACCAGCCGATTTCGCCTCGGGAAAGTGCCTCGAGTCGCCGGCGTCTCCGGCGGAAGCTCGGCCACGACCGCGCCGCCGGCGGCCACGATCGCATCCGCCAGCCGCTCATGGGCCTTGGGGAAGAGGCGGGCGTGGCCGCCGCCGAGAACCGCGACCGTGGGCATGCCCTCGGCCACGACAGCGGCATGCGCGGCTCCGTCGATGCCAACGGCCAGTCCCGACACTACGACCGCTCCCGCCCGCGCGAGCGCGGACCCGATCCAGGCCGCGATCAGGCGTCCCTTGTCCGTCGGCCGGCGAGTGCCAACGACGGCGACGGACGCCGGCGCTGTCAACGCCGCCAGGGAGCCGCGGACGAAGAGAAGGGGCGGCGGCATGTCGACGCGGCGCAGCCGCTCGGGGTACTCCGGGTCGTCGAGCGTTACCACCGTCAGGTCCAGCGCGCGCACGACGGCCAGCGCTCTGTCGCCTTCGGCGACCTGCCGCCGGATCCTGTCCGCCAGGTCGGCGCCGACCGCTCGGCTGGTGCGGATTTCGCAATCGCCAGGGCCCTCAGATTGGGCCGCGTGGGCGTCGGGCCCGGCCCGCGGCGGCCTGGCGTCGCCGGCCCGATCGGTTGCCGAAGGGGGGCAGGCCTCGACATCGCTCCCGTCAGCGCACGTCCGGTCCGCCACCGCCTCCTGCAGGAGAGCGGCACCGTTCGGTCCGGCGGCCGCGGCCAGCGCCGCTCGCGCCGACCCGAACGCCGCCAGCAGCGCCGCGAAGGTAACCGGGCCGAGCCCCGGCACTGCCAGAAGAATGACCCAGGCATCACGCTCCTCGGCACCGTCGCGGACCAGCCGGCCATGGGTCGGCAGACTGGCAGACGGCGGCGCCGAATCCGCGCCACTCGCCGACTCTCCGACGCGCCGACTGCCCCGCGACTGCCACGCCGTCGACAGTGGACCGCCGCTCTGGACGCCCAGCATCGCTCAGCCCACCGCCTCGAACCCGCTCCGCTGCCGGACCGGCGAACGGAAGCGAGCGGCCTCGTCCAGGTGATGGCATTCGACGCGGTCCGAGCCGGCAAGATCCGCGGTCGTCCGAGCGACCCGCAACAGCCGCTCCGTACCGCGAGCCGACCAGCCTTCGAGGTCGGCAAGCCGGATCGCCTGTGCCTGGGCCGGCCCGGCCAGGTCGCACGCCGCCCGCAGCGCCCGGCCGCTCAGTCGCGCATTGAGGCAGCCCTGCCGCTCGAGCTGACGCCGGCGCGCCTGGGCCACTCTCTCGGCTACCGGTGCCGAGCCCTCAGGGTTGGCCTGGCAGACGTACTCCTCCGGACGAACTCGCGGCATGTGGACCCACAGGTCGATCCGGTCGCGCAGCGGGCCCGACACGCGGCCTGCGTACCGATCGACAAGCGCTGGCTGGCACCGGCACCGTCCGTCGCCCTCGCCGGCATGGCCGCACGGGCACGGGTTCATGGCCGCCACGAGCTGGAACCGCGACGGGAAGACCGCCGCCCGACCGACCCGCGCGATTGCTATCTGGCCATCCTCGAGAGGCTGGCGGAGCGCCTCCAGGGCTCCCCGGTCGAACTCCGGCAACTCGTCCAGAAACAGAATTCCGTCGTGCGCCAAAGTCACCTCGCCTGGGGAGAGATGAGGGCCGCCGCCGACCATGGCTGCATACGAAATGGTGTGGTGAGGCGAGCGAAACGGTCGCCGCCGGATCAGCCCTCTTATCGGCGACGTACCGGCGACCGAAGCGATGATCGTCGCCACCCGCGATTCATCGTCGTCCAGGGACGGCAGCAGTCCCGGAATCGTCCTCGCCAGGAGCGTTTTGCCCGATCCGGGCGGACCGATCATGAGCAGGCAGTGGCCGCCCGCCAGCGCGATCTCCAGTGCTCGCCGGGCCTCCAGCTGGCCCCTAACCTCGGCCAGATCCGGGGTCTCGCCCCCGTTCGCGGAAGCCTGGCCCACTGCTGCGTCGCGGGCGACCCCGCCGTCTGCCTCGAGGCCCAGCGAATCGGCGAGCTCCACGCGAGGCGGCGTCGCCCGCGGCCGCCCACGCCGGTTCGCCCGCACGATGATCACCGCCTCGGCCAGAGTTGCCGCCGGCATGACCTCGACACCGTCCGCGAGCGACGCCTCGGCGGCGCCGTCGGCCGGCACGATCACGCGCCTCACTCGCCTCCGCGCCAGGGCGGCGACCATGGGTAGCAGACCGGGCACCGGGCGCAGGTCACCACCGAGCGACAGCTCGCCCAGCACGGCCCAGCGACCCGTCGCCTTCACCTGCTCGGAGCCGACCATGATGCCGAGCGCTATCGCCAGATCGAGCGACGCGCCGCCCTTGCGGAGATCCGCCGGGGCCAGGTTCACTGTGATGCGCCTTGGTGGGTACTCATAGCCGCTGTTGCGAATGGCGCCCCGAACCCGCTCCCGTGCCTCCTGCAGCGCCGTGTCCGCCAGCCCGACAATCGTGAAGCCCGGCAAACCCGGAGCGACATCGACCTCGACCCGAACGATGCGGCCGTCGAGACCGTGGAGAGTGGCGGAAAGCAACGAGGCGAGCACACCGGCGACGCTACGCCGGCCGGCTCAACTCCGGCTTATCTGGGCCTTCACGGGCCGCGCGCCGACCGAGCCGACCGCGGCCGAACCAGACCTACCGGGCGACCCTCACGGTCGGATGATCCGTCAGGTCCTTGTCCATCTCTTTCACGAACTCGAGCATGTTCCGCCCGAGCACCGAGTCGGACTTGGTGTACATGAATGGAGCGCCGCTGTTCAGCGCGCCGATCGCCGCGCGGTACTCGTTGACGATCTGATAGTCGATGCGGCGCTTGAGGGCGCTCTCCGCGTTCTTCACGTTGATGCCCGTGAATGCGTTCGACCGATTTAGAATCAGCTTCACCTTCTCGTCGGAATAGCCAAGGTGGCCGATCGTCTCGAGCACGAGGCGGACGTTCTTCAAGCACGGGAGGTCCGCCGTCATGACGACGTAGATCGTCTGGACGGCGTCCATGATCCGCAAGTTCACTTCGTCGAGCCGCTTGTCCACGTCGAGAACGATGTAGTCGAAATCGTTCGTCATCATGTTGATGATCTCGGGCAGATGGTCCGAGGTGACGAGCTCGGCAGTTTCGGGCGAGGGCGGCGCCAGCAGCAGGTCGACGCCGGATTCATGCTTGATCAGGATCTGGCGGATCAGGTCCATGTCGAAGCCCGGTGAGGTCGCGAGATCTACGACGCTCATCTTGTCCAGCCCGAGGTCCATGAATACCCGATGGTCGCCGAACTGGAGATTGGCGTCGATCAGACAGACCCTCTTGCCCATTTCCTTGTGTAGGGCAATGGCCGTGTTGATCGCGATCGTGGTCGTTCCGACGCCACCTTTCGCGCCGTAGAACAGAATCACGCGGGCCGGGTCGCGACGCCTGGAGGTTGCCGCCGCAGTGGCGCGATGAGCGGGGATGGGAGCCGAATCGGCCGGCGCGTATCGAGACAGAAGGCTGCGCATCCGGGCCATCAGCTCCGCCGGATGGAACGGCTTGATCAAGTAGTCGTCGGCGCCCGATCGAAGAGCCTTGCCGCGGTGCTCGGCCTCGTTCTCCGCGAGCAGCAGAATGACCGGCGTGTGAGTGGAGGGACCGTCCTCCATTCGAAGCCGGCTGACGATCGTGAACCCGTCAATGCCCGGAAGGTTCGCCGCGATCAGGACGAGCGCAGGCCGGTCGGTACGGGCGACTCGCAGAGCCTCGGTGCCGTCGCCGAGAGCGATCGGCTGATATCCGGCCTGGGTAAGGGCATTGCTGAGAGCCCGCTGGACGGTCGGGTCGGCATCGACTACTAGGATCCTGACGGCCATCAACTCACCTGGTTGTAGCGGACGCACCCGGGCATTCGGTACCGTGGCGGACAGCCGCCCCCAAAAACCGGGACGCTCGCAGAACCGCTTGATTATAGGCGGCCTCCCGGACCGCTGGCATAGTCCCCAACGGAACCACGCCGAATCGGCCGGGAGGCGCCCGGTTCAACCACACATTGCCCTGTCCGGGGCGCGGCGCTCGCGCAGGCGAGCCGCCCCGACCAGGAGCCGGACTAGCCGCGCTTCGCGGCCGGTCCGGCCTCTCCGGCCTGCATCCCGGTCTGCACCATCGACCCGAGGGGGCCGAGGAGCTGCGTGAATTCGAGCGGAATGACGAACTTGGTTGCGGGCCCGCTGCCGAGTGTCTTGAGGGCATCGAGGTACTGCAGCGTCATGGTCTTCTGATCGATGTTCTTGGCGGCGCCGAAGATCGTGTTCAGCGCCTCGCTGAAGCCCTGGGCGCGCAGGATGGCGGCCTGCCGGTCGCCCTCGGCGCGAAGGATGGCCGACTGCTTGTCGCCCTCGGCCACGTTGATCGTGGCCTGGCGTGTGCCTTCCGACTCAGTGATGACGGCGCGGCGGGTTCGCTCCGCGGAGAGCTGCCGGTTCATCGCCTCCTGCACGGCCGGCGGCGGCATGATCTCGCGGATCTCGACGGTCGTCACCTTGCCGCCCCAGCGCTCGGTGACCTCGTCGAGCTTCAGGCGCAGCGTCTCGTTGATCTTCTCCCGCTGTGAGAGCACGTCGTCGAGCGGAATGTCGCCGATGACCGAGCGAAGGGAGGTGGCGGCCACGCCTTGCAAGGCGCCGGCGAAGTTGGCCACGTTGATCTGGCTCATCATCGGGTCCACGATCTTCCAGTAGATCAGAAAGTCGACGCCCAGCGGCGCGTTGTCCTTGGTGATGGCGGTCTGGCGCGGGACCTCGATGAACTGCTCACGCAGGTCGACCTGGACGCCACGGTCGACGAACGGAATCAAGAACCTCAGGCCCGGTCTGCGAACAAGGCTCTGGTTGACCTGGCCCCAGCGGTAAACGACCAGCTGCGCCCATTGCGGCACGATCCGAATCGAGATCGCCGCAAAGACGATCAGCAGAGCAGCCACGATGAGCACCACGATGAGCAGCACCGATGTCCCGGTCGTATCCATTCCCCGATACCTCCAGCATTAAGCCCAAACGGGCAGTTCTAGCGGGCGACCACCGCGCCACCCAAAAACGTTCCACGCGGCGAACCGATCTCTCCGAACTCCACTGTCGCTACCCTACCAGCCCATCCGGCGCCGGAAGCAGCCGCCGGCAATGCGCAGACGGCCAGCGCCGCGATGAAACCTGCCACGACGACCAGCTGCACCGGCATGCCTACTCCAACGCCTGCACGATTAGGGTGAGACCCTCCTTGCGGACCACCTTGACCCGCGTGCCCCGAGATGTAGCTCCCTCACCGACCAGTTTCGCCGACCACGATTCGCCGGCAACGTAGACCGTTCCGAGAGGCGCGATGTCCTTCTCGACCACGCCGGTCATACCAATCACATCCACCGTGCCCACCAGGCCAGATCCTACCGGCACGGCCTGGTATCTCATCCGCAGCAGCGTACGAACGAGGATCAGGCCGTACGCGGCGGCCGCCGCGGCCATCGTGGCAATGATCGGCCACGCGACCGTGGCGGCGGGCAGATATGGCCCGGGGGAGCCGTAAAAAGCGACCGCGCCCACGACGAAGCTGACGAGACCGCCCAACGTCAGGATCCCATGGCTGGGCAGGTTCGGCTCGAGCACGATCATCGCTATCCCCAGGATGACCAGGACAACGCCCAGGATGTTCAGAGGCAGGCTGCCCGACCCGTAGAAGGAGAGGACCAGCGAGAAGGCGCCGATCAGGCCCATCACGAGCGTCGGGTGGAAGAACTCAACCACCACGCAAAGGATCCCCATGACGAGCAGGATGAATGCGATGTTGGGGTCGTCCAGGCCGTGGAGAATCGACTGGATCAAGTCCTCGCCGAGTGTGATCGTCGTCGCGCCCTGCGTATGGACGACAACTTGTGCGCCGTTGACGGTCACGGTCTGGCCCTCGGCCTGGTTCAGAACGTCATCTAGGCTCGTGGCGATGCCGTTGATGCCGTGGGCGGCAAGGGCTTCTTCGGCCGAGTAAGACTGCGCGTTCGCCACCGTGGTCGCGGCCCAATCCACGGCCAGTGGATGCCGTTCCTGGGCGATGCTCCGGATGCTGGCGACGGCGTCGTTGAGGACCTTGTCGGCTTCAGTCTGGCCGTATGTAGCGGCGATGTCCCCGCCACCCGCCGCCACGGGCGAAGCAGCGCCGATATTCGTGCTGGGAGCCATGTAGGCGAGGTTGGCGGCCAGCGTGATGAAGGTGCCCGCGCTCGCTGCCTTCGCGCCCGAGGGGCCGACCCACACGATCGTCGGGATGGTGGCATGGAGCGACTGGACGATGCTCTCCATCGAGCTCTCACTGCCGCCAAGCGTATCCAGCTGGATCACCACTGCCGCGGCGCCGTCCACCTCGGCCTGATGCACGCCTCCGGCGACGTAGCTCGCCATGACGTCGTCGACGGTGCCGCTGGTCGGCAGGACGATGACCTCGGGTGTGCCGGCTGCGCCCGCCGCCGGCGACGGCTGCGACGTGGGCCCGGGCTGAACCATGGCGGTGTCAGGGCCGCCTGTCCGGGTTTGGCCGACAACGAGGAGCAACCCGAACGCCACCGCCAGCGTGGCCGTAATGCGCACGGCCCCGTAGGCGGCCCGACCGGCGCGCCCCCACATCGAGTCGATCGCGGGAAGCCTGCGCAGGAGGCTGCGCCGCGGCGTCTCGGCCTGGACAGCCCAGGCGAGGGCCGCCGTCTCGGCGGGGAGTGGCGGCGTCCTGGTGCTCGCTGCGAACCTCCGCAGCCGGTCTTCCATGTCGAAGTCTGAATCGCTCATCTGATGCCCCCTGTCGCCGGTTCTATGCGGCGGCGCAGCGTCTGCAGGGCAGCGTGGTGTCGTGACTTGACGGTTCCGATCGGAATGCCCAACCGATCGGCTATCTCGGCCAGCGAGAGATCCCCCCAGTAGCGCAGGACAACCACCATCCGAAGCTCGGTGCTGAGACTGGAGAGTGCCCGACCTATGGTGTCTCGAGCGAGAGCTGACCGGAATGGGTCGCCGCCCTCGAGATCGACCTCAGCCACGTCCAGGGTGCGCTGCCGAGCCCGCTTGCGGAGCCTGGTGCGACAAACGTTGACGAGGATCTGGCTGAACCAAGAGTGGAACTTGGCCCGTTCTCGCAGATTGGACAGGCCGCGCCATGCCCGAACGCAGGCCTCTTGAACGGCATCCTGAGCTTCGGCCGCATCGGCGAGAAGATAGCCAGCCAGTCGATAAGCGCCGTTCAACTCGTCCGAGAGAGCCTCGGCGAATTGCGTGTCGATCGCTCGGCTGCGAGCGCCCGTCGCGTCAACGGGAGCCCGAACTACGTCGGGGTGCAGATAGGCTTCCTTGACGAACATGCCACGCTCTCTGGGCGGACCGATGTGGTCGCTCATGCGTGAGACTCCGAAGGCGCGGAGTAGGTTCGGTCGTCCAGGGCGTCGAGTACCAGCTGACTCCACGTTTCCATGCGATCGTAGACCGTCCGGACCACCTCGGTCAGCTCGAACGCTCCAGTCAGCTTGTCCGTCTCGCGAACCGCCACGGGCCTGCCGGCCGCATCGGCCAGGTACACGACGCCCAGGTGATGCCGGCCGACCCCCACCTCGTCGTCGTTGAGCAGCCCCAGGAACTCGAAGTCGGGGACGAAGTCGGCCACCAGCTCCTCGCCCCACTCCCGTTGCAGGCAGCGCAGCACCGACTCGTCGCCGGGGTTCATGTGCCCGCCCACTCCGATCGAATAGTGGTCGTGGAGCCGGGCGTCGCCACCGGCCCGAGTCCGCTTCATCAGGAAGATGCGATCGGTGTCGCGCAGGACCAGGTATGGGATGAGCTGCTTGAGGGTTGTGTCGGCCTCGGCCGCAGGCCTCGGGTGGAACGCGCCGCGATCCAGGCGTGCCAGGATCTCGTCGACATCCGAGGTTCGCACGCCGCGCCAGGTCGAACCGCCCATGAGCACGTCACGCGGCACGGCATAGACAAGCTCCGGCCCCGCACTCATTTGTGCTCGGAGTCCTCCAGGCGGTTCTTCGCCGAAACGAAGCGCAAGCGCAGCGCCTCGGCATCGGGCCCGCCCTTACGCTCCAGCTCGACCAGCCATTCGTCGATGGCCGCCCGCACGTCGCGTAACCGAGCGGCGATGGCCGCCGAATTCGTCGCGACTATACCGGCATCCATGGCAGGCTCGCCCCGGGCGAGGCGCGTCATGCCGGCCCAGCCGGTGGCGGCCACGGCTTCGGCCGCCTGCCAGTCCAAGCGCTCGGGGGCACCGAAACCGCCCGCAATGGCCTCGACCAGGGCCGCGGAAACGACCAGAGGCATGTGGCTGATGGCCGCGACGGCGTCGTCGTGAGCGGCCGCAAGCATAGGAATCTGAACCGCCCCGCAGACCTCGATCAACTCCCCGACCCGCTCCGCGTCGAGAAGTCGCGCGAAGGCGCCCGGCACAGTCACCCACGGCCACCCGACGAAGAGATCCGGCAGCGCGGCGGCGTAGCCGCTCACCTCGCGACCGGCCATCGGGTGNNCCGCCGATCTCGTCGATCAAGTCCAGGCACGTCAGCGGCGGGGCAGCCAGTACGACCAGGTCCGAGCCGCGAATGGCCTCTTCCAGCGTCTCGGCGGCCGTGTCCAGGACGCCGTCCCCAACGGCCGTCTGCACCGGACCCGGCGTGCGGCTCCAGGCCGTCACGTGCCACTCCCCTGCTCCTCCGTGGCTGCGCAGAGCACGCGCAATCGAGCCGCCGATCAAACCGAAGCCGACGATAGATACTCTCACGCCGCCATTATGGGCTGGCGCGTCTGAACTCGAATCCACCGATCGCCGCCTGCATCTCGCGGCGCTCTCCGGCGCTGCTGGTGGATCCGAGGTCCTGACGGTGCCCGCCCGGGGTACCCCACCGGGTCTACCGTGCCACACCCGGATGAATGAGTGCGCGGCGGCTGAAAGTCCGATTAGAATGCAAGAGGCGTTGGGGCCGGTAGCTGCTGCTCAACTCTCCCCGTCGGCGCCGCCACTCAAGAAGGGTCACCAGCAATGGTCGAATCGTATGGCGAGACCAGACCGATCCGGGTGCTCCTTGTCGACGACCATCAGCTCCTGACTGGCGCCCTGTCGCAGATGCTCAGCCGCGAGCCGGATATCGTCGTTGCCGGGGTCGCCGGCAGCGTGGCCGAAGCCAAGGCCATGGCCCGTGAGCGCCTCGATGTCGTTCTGATGGACTATCGCCTCCCCGACGGGACCGGGGCGGAGGCCACTCGGGCCATCAAAGCCCGCTGGCCCGCCGCTCGCGTCGTCATGCTCACAGCCCTCACGGACGACGAGACGGTGCTCGAGTCGATCCAGGCCGGCGCGGACGGCTATCTCACCAAGGACCGGGCGATCGACGAAGTGGTCAACGCGGTCCGGGCCGCCTACGCGGGCGAGACACTTCTGCCTCGCTCGGTCATCGTCGGCATCGCCCAGCGCGTCGCCGCGGCAAGAGAACGCGGCACCGAGCGCCGCCAGATCGAGCCGCTGACCCCACGCGAGCTGGAAGTGCTCAAGGCCCTGACCGAGGGACTGGCCACGCCGGAGATCTGTGAGCGCCTCTACATTGCCCCCAACACGCTGCGCACGCACGTCCAGAACATCATGGGCAAATTGCGAGTGCATTCGAAGTTAGAGGCCGTGGCCTTCGCGCTCCGCAATCGGCTGGTGGAACCGCCCAAATCGGACGACAGCCTTTTCTAGCGCCCCGAGAGCGGACGCGCCTTCGTTCTGATTCGGCCGACTGACCGAGCCCTAACCCGCGCCAGTGGCCGCCGCTCGCAGGGCCGTCCTCGATTGACCTCCGAGATCAGGCGGCGCTGCGGCGCCGCCGGACGGTTCGGCGGTCCTCGACACGACGTTCCTCACCGGTCGGCGAGATCCCCACGCCCCTCTCACGCCTGGCGTAGTCGCGCCGGTCCCACACTCGCCGATCGTCGCGCAGCGAGGCGCCGCAACGCGGGCACCGGCGCTCTTCGGCGAACAGCGAGGCCAGCGGAACGGTCGCCCAAAGAGTCCTTCCGCAGGAGAAACACACGAGTCGTGGCATGGCTTGATGCTACGTCATCGCAGCCCGATTTGCGTCATCGCGTACAGACCGATTCTGGGGCTCCGATCGTGTGCCCGTGAATACGGTGGATAGACGATGCCACGAGCGCATTCAATAGTCATGATATTTAGGTTCGCCAGCGATGGCTACGCGACGATCACTCGGGCAAGTGACCGTGTCGGCGGGTCGCTTCGCTCCCCCCGGAGCGACCCGCTCCCAGCTTCACCCGCAGCCCCTTTTCCTGCCGATCGCTATCTCCTCCTCCAGCGATCGGCTGCCCATCGCCGGCAAACGGTCCCGAATCGCAAGAGCCGCGCCTGAGGCGCGGCTCTTGCCTTGTGATCGGAAGCGGTCAGCCCGCGTGCGAGAGGGCCTCCGCGACCTCCTTGGCCGGGTACTCGTAGTCCTCCAGTTGGCCGCTCAGATAGCGCTGATACGAGGTCAGGTCGAAGAGACCGTGGCCGGACAGGTTGAAGAGGATGACCTTCTTCTCACCTGACTTCTTGGCCGCCAGGGCCTCGTCGACGGCCACGCGGATGGCGTGCGTGGACTCAGGCGCCGGGATGATGCCCTCCGTCCGGGCGAACTGCACGCCGGCCTCGAAGCAGGGCACCTGATGGACGCTGCGGGCCTCGATGAAACCATGGTGCTTGAGCAGGCTGACCTGCGGCGACATACCGTGGTAGCGCAGGCCGCCGGCGTGAATCGGCTCGGGCACGAAGTCATGGCCGAGGGTGTACATCTTGGCGACCGGCGCGAGCTTGGCCGTGTCGCCGTAGTCGTACATGTACTTTCCGCGCGTCAGGCTCGGCGCCGCGAGCGGCTCGACCGCGATGATCTGGTACTTGCGGCCGCCCCGGAACGTCCGGCCGAGCCACGGGAAGGCGATTCCTCCGAAGTTCGAGCCGCCGCCGGCGCAGGCGATGATGACGTCCGGCTCCTCGCCGGCCATCTCCATCTGGAGGATCGACTCCTCGCCGATCACCGTCTGGTGCAGCAGAACGTGGTTCAGCACCGAGCCGAGCGAGTAGTGCGTGTCGTCACGCTTCATCGTGTCCTCGACGGCCTCGCTGATCGCCATGCCCAGCGAACCGGGGCTGTCGGGATGCTCGGCCAGGATAGCGCGCCCGGATTCGGTCTCCATGCTCGGACTGGCCACGACGCTGGCCCCGTAGGTCTCCATCATGAGGCGGCGGTACGGCTTCTGGTCGTAGCTGGCCCGGACCATGTAGACCTTGACCTCGAGCCCGAAGATCGCGCCGGCATGGGCGAGCGCGCTCCCCCACTGGCCTGCCCCGGTCTCGGTGGCGATGCGTTTGATGCCCTCCTGCTTGTTGTAGAAGGCCTGGGCGATCGCCGTGTTGGGCTTGTGGCTGCCCGCCGAGCTCAGGCCCTCGTACTTGTAGTAGATGTGGGCCGGGGTATCGAGCGCTTTCTCGAGCCGGTGGGCTCGCACGAGCGGGCTGGGCCGATACTGCGCATAGGCCGCTCGCACCGGCCCGGGGATTTCGATCTCGCGCTCGGTCGCTACCTCCTGCATGATCAGCGCCATCGGGAAGAGCGGCGCGAGGTCGTCCGGCGTCAGCGGCTGGTGCGTCCCCGGATGGAGCGGTGGCGCTTGCGGAACGGGCAGGTCCGCCGAGATGTTGTACCAGGCGCGAGGGATCTTGTCCTCGTCCAGCATGTAACGCGTGCGCTCGACCATGCGACTCCTCCCGCCGGCCTCCCGGCGACCTCTAAGACGTACCCCCTCCCGCCCCAATCGACGCGGTTGGAGCGCAAAGACTACGGCTTCCGCCATGGCTCCTGCACGGCGACTGCGCATGTCAGGCCGTCGGCATGACCAGGCATCTAGCGGTCAGACGCCGCCGACCGCCGAGCGCCGGTCGCCGGTCGCCGACGGCCGGTCGCCGCGAGATGCGAGTGGCGATCGGTGGATTCCGGCCAGGTCAATCGCCCAGGCGAGCCTCGGTCAGCGCTTCGTAGTGCGTCGGGCCTCGGCCCAGATGGCTCTTGTACAGGACGAGCCTGTCCGCCTGCCACGCCAGCCGAACGTCTCGCGCCAGCTCGATCAGTTGCCGGGCCTTCTCGTCCGACCCGGGCACTCCGTCGGTGCGGGCCAGCGTCAGGTGGCCCGCGAACGGCCGCTCCTCGGGCGGCCAGCCAAGACGCTGCAGCTCGCCGTCCAGCCGCCGCGCCAGGGCTCCGAGCTCCGGCACTCCCGCGCCGATCCCGATCCACAGCACCCGAGGCCGCTGGGGGGTCGGGAAAGCCCCTCCCCCAGTCAGTTCGACACGGAACGGAGCCACTCCACGCGCGGCGGCAGTCACAGCCGCCGAGAGCTCCTGCAGGCGCACGTCCGGCGTCGCTCCCAGGAAGCGGAGCGTCAGATGAAGCCCCTCGACTCGAACCCAGCGCGGCTGGCCCGGGCCACGCACGTCGATCGGGGCGCCGGCCAGCTGCTCCATTAGCCGCGCCACAGTCTCACGAACGTCGTCGGCGACGGGCACCGCCACGAAGAGCCGGCTCGTGCCAGGAGGGTCGTCAGCAGGCCGCACGAAGGGTCGGCGCCCGCCGTCGCCCGGTCTCCGTCCGTAGCTCATCGGGCGCTGCGCGTCAGTCGTTGTAGAGGCGCTCTTCGATCAGCTTCTCCTGGACCGTCCGACCGTTCGGATCGAAGCAGGAGTACTCGAAGTGCTTCTCGAATTCCAGATCGATGTTGTCCTGGCCGCCGCGGTTCTTCTCGACGGAGACGATTACCCACTCGCGGAATCGCTGTGCCTGATATGGGTTGAACTCAATGTTGACCTTGGCGACGATGTGGTACTTCTCGTTGATGATCAGGATGATGTCGGCCTCGTAGTTGATCGCCGACGAGCCGCGGAGGTGATGGTTCCGCAGCCTCTGGGCCTTCAGGCCCTCCTTGTCGGCGGCCACGATCGAGATCATCGCGACCTGCTCGGTGAGGGCGATGTCCTTGAGGCCGTTGACGATGAATGTGACCTTCTCGGCCTCGGTGCTGGGCTCCGGATACATCGGGACCTTCTGCATGTAGTCAACCACCACCAGCAACCGCCGATCGCCCGACAGCGCCCGATGCTGCTGAATGAGCTTGCGCAGGTTGTCGATCGTGCTCGCGGTCTGGCTGCCTCGCATCAGGAAGAGGTTCTGGCCGTACCGGGCGATCCGATCCAAGCTGGGGCGCAGCTTCTGATTCGCGGTCAGGCCCGCACCGCCGGCGCCTTCGGCCATCCACGAGGCCATGATCTCCTTGCGGACGTCCTGGATCTTGATCGCGCCCGACTTCTGTGGGAGGTGGGGCAGGGCGGATTCAAGGGCGACGAGCCGGTTCAGCAGGTACTGCTCCTCGTGCTCGAAGCAGACGTACAGGACGTTGGCCTGGCCGCTGGAGGCGACGTTGCGCGCCATCTGGAGAGCCATGGTCGTCTTGCCCGTGCCCTGGGCCCCCCCGATCAGCAGCAACTCGCCAGCGCGCAGGCCCCCTCCAATTGTCTTGTCGAGCAGGCCGAACCCCAGGGGGACCGGCTGGTACTCGCCGAATCTCCCGCTCGCCAGGTTGTCGTTCAGGTCTACGAGCACGTCCAGCGCCGAGCGCGGGACCATGCTGCCGTTGTCGGTGTCTAGCCGCCAGGTGCGTTGCGGAGGTGCGTCCGTGCCTGCCGGGCGATCCGTCGCCGTCACGATTGCCTCCAGCGAGCTGTTAGTTGGAATGCCAGCCAATTCATCCTACCAGCGACCCTGCCGTGCAAGTACCTGGCCGGGGTGCACACGTCCGCCCCGGGCCACCGCAACCGCATATCAACCCATTTCTAGCGGAGTTTGAGGCCTGCCACCTCGTCCCAGTATCGCGCAATGGTCCTGATACCCGCTTCGAAGTTGGACATCCACATCCACTCGTTCGGAGCGTGGAACTGTCCGTCCGCCGGAGCGAAGCCGAGCAACACGGTGGACAGCCCCAGGATCGACTCGAAGCTGGCGCAGACCGGCACGGAGCCGCCATCGCGTATGTACAGGGGCGCAACACCGAAGGTCGACTCGATCGCCCGCGCCGCCGCCTGCGTCGCCGGGTGGTCGATCGGGGTCAGGCTCGGCCGGCCGTCGCCCAGCCGCCGGAACGAATACCGGATCGACTTTGGCGCGACCTGGGCAACGTATGCCGCGACGAGCTCGAAGATACGCTCCGGCTCCTGGTTCGCCACGAGCCGGCAGCTGATCTTGGCGTGGGCATGAGCGGGAATGATCGTCTTGGCTCCCTCGCCCTCGAAGCCGCCCCAGATGCCGTTGACGTCGAGGGTCGGGCGCGCGCCGATCTGCTCCAGGATAGTGAAGCCCGGCTCGCCGAAGAAGGCGGGCACGCCGATGCCCTCGCGATAGGCCTCCTGGTCGAACGGCAGCGCCGCGAACGCCTGTCGGTCGAGCTCGGTCAGCTCGGCCACATCGTCGTAGAAGCCCGGCACGTTGACGCGTCCGTCGGGCCCCTTGAGGGCCGCCACGATCGCGCACAGGGCGTTGGCTGGATTGTCGACTGCGCCGCCGTACACGCCCGAGTGCAGGTCGATGCGGCTGCCGGTGACGTCGAGCTGGAAGTACACGAGACCGCGCAGCCCAATCGTGATGGCCGGCAGGTTGCCCTCGAAGAAGCTCGTGTCCGAGATCACGGCAAAGTCTGCCTGCAGACGTTCGCGATTCGCCTCCAGCCAGGCATCCAGGTGGACGGAGCTCGACTCCTCCTCGCCTTCGAGCACGAGCTTCAGATTGACGGGCAAGGACTTACGCGTCGCCAGGAGCGCCTCGATGGCGCGGGCATGCATAGCCACGTGGCACTTGCAGTCGGAGGAGCCGCGGGCCAGCATGCGGCCTTCCTTCACGACCGGGACGAAGGGCGGGGAATCCCACAGGTCCACCGGATCGACCGGCTGGACGTCGTAGTGGGCATAGAGCAGGACGGTGGGTTTCCCGGCGGCGTGCAGCCAGTCGGCGTAGACCACCGGATGGCCGCCGGTCTCGCAGACCTCGACGTGCTCCATGCCGATCCCGCGCAGGTCCGCGGCGATGAACTCGGCTGCGGCGCGGCAGTCGGGGGCATGAGCAGGGATGCCGGAGATGCTCGGAATGCGGAGCAAGGCCTTGTACGATTCAAGCCGCCGATCGGCGGTCCGGGCCAGGTATTCCTCGAGAGGGTCGTCGCGAACGATCGGATGCGCAGATGCGTCGGCCATTGGAGCTCTCCCGCTGCGGCAGATGCGGCATACGCGGCCACTGAGGCGATTCTAGCCACGGCCGGCCGCAGGCTCCTGCGTCGAAATGCAGGACCGGACGGCCTTTCGGCCGCCCGACTGTCCTGTTGGCGCTATCCCTCTCAGGAGGGGCTGGGGCTGGGAGCGGTCGTCGGAGGTGGCCCGCTCGGCGTCGGGTCGCTGAAGGTGACGCCCGGCGTCGGCACCAGGCTGATGCCGTGCAGGTTCTCCTTTGGCGGCAGGTCGCTGAACAGCTTCTCGAATTCCTCGGTCTCGACCGTCTCCTCGGCGATGAGCTTGTCGGCCAGGGCCAGCAGCCTCACCTTGTTCTCAGTCAGAACCTGGGTGGCCCGAACGTAGCCGTTCTCGATGAGCGCCCGGACCTCTTCGTCGATCAGCTTGGCAACGTCGTCGGAGTAGTTGCGCTGCTCGCCGATCTCGCGGCCCAGGAAGATCATCTCGTCGCGCTTGCCGAATGCCAGCGGGCCGAGCTTGTCGCTCATGCCCCATTCGGTGACCATCCGGCGAGCCAGATCGGTGGCCTTCTCGATGTCGTTGCTGGCACCGGTCGTGGTGTCGCCGAAGACGAGCCGCTCCGCGGCATTGCCGCCGAGCAAGCCCGCGATCTTGTCCTCGAACTCGGTCTTGGACTGGAGATAGCGGTCCTCGACCGGCAGGGCCATGGTGTAGCCCAGGGCCATGCCGCGGCTGATGATCGTGACCTTGTTCACCGGATCGCACTTGGGCAGGACGCGCTGGACGACGGCGTGGCCGCCTTCGTGGATGGCGATGATCCGCTTCTCGGCGTCGGAGATGATGCGGCTCTTGCGCTCGGGGCCGGCCACGATCCGTTCCAGCGCCTCGTTGAACTCGGGCATGCTGATGGTCTTGCGGTTGCGCCGCGCGGCCAGGATGGCGGCCTCGTTCACGAGATTGGCGAGATCGGCGCCCGAGAACCCCGGCGACTGGCGGGCCAGGTTCTCCGGATCAACGGTCTTGTCCAGCGGCTTGCCTTTGGTGTGGACCTTGAGAATGGCCACGCGGCCCCGCAGGTCAGGCCGATCGAGGATGACCTGGCGGTCGAAGCGACCGGGGCGAAGGAGTGCCGGGTCCAGGACATCAGGCCGGTTGGTGGCAGCGACCACAATCACGTTGGTGTTCGTGTCGAAGCCGTCCATCTCGACCAGGATCTGGTTCAGGGTCTGCTCGCGCTCGTCGTGAGAGCCGCCCAGCCCGGCGCCACGCTGGCGCCCGACGGCATCGATCTCGTCGACGAACACGATGCAGGGCGAGTTGCGCTTGGCCTGGTCGAACAGGTCGCGGACGCGGCTGGCGCCGACGCCGACGAACATCTCGACGAACTCGGACCCGGAAATAGAGAAGAACGGCACACCGGCCTCACCGGCGACGGCGCGGGCAAGCAGGGTCTTGCCGGTTCCCGGAGGCCCGACGAGCAGAACGCCGCGCGGGATGCGCGCCCCCAGGGAGTTGAACTTCTCTGGGTACTTCAGGAACTCGACGACCTCCTGGAGATCGGCTTTTGCCTCATCGACGCCTGCCACGTCGGCGAAGGTGACGACGGTCTTGTTGCCGAGGAACATCCGCGCCCTGCTCTTGCCGAAGCTCATGGCCTGGTTGTTGGTGCCCTGGGCCTGACGCATGAAGAAGACGATGAACAGGACGATCACTACGACTGGAAGCAGCGTCGTCAGCAGAATTACGATCCAGCCCGTGTCGGCCGGCGCGGTGTCCGTATAGTTCACCGGGGTCGTGATGCCGCCCGCCTTCAGCCAGCTCTCGATTTCGTTGTATACGCCGTCCGACGGAGAATCCGACTGGACTGTGTAGGTCAAACCGGTCTTCGTAGTAACGGTCAAGGTCGTGCCATTCAGTACGACCTTGGTGACCTGCCCCGACTGAACGTCAGCCTGGAAGTCGGAGTAGGCCTTGGTGGTGGGTTGGCTCGGCTGGATGAGTATGTAGAGCAGCAGGACGGTCGCCGCAACCAGGACGGCCATGACGATCCCGTTGCGAAGGAAACCTCTGTTCAAGGTGTAACGGAGCCTCCGGATCTGGCGACCGGTTCGGCCGGTCGGCCGAGGCAGTATACGCCCGAGGGCTTCTCGACCAGTACGGCCGGAAGGCCAGGAGGGCTTGTCATGCGAACGGTCGCGGGCTGCGCGACGGCGCTCGTACGAACAAGACTCCACAGCCCGGCCAGACGTTCGGTGGGATCGGGCCCGCAGGTCGACGTATCGCCAGGCGAGCTGTCCCGCTGCGGAGATGAAGCGACCCGGGCCTTGCCCGGGCCGCTCTGAGATTCGTTGGTAGCGGAGACTGGATTTGAACCAGTGACCAAGGGCTTATGAGTCCCCTGCTCTACCACTGAGCTACTCCGCCGTGGCGCGGCGGTAGTGTAGCGGATGGGCCCGGACGCGGCCAAGGCGCCCAGAAGCGAGAGCGCCAGGTGCTCGGCTGGGTCGTCATCGTCGGCCGCGGGCCCTGCTATTCGCAAGGTTGATAGGTTGTCGCGTGGCGGGCGACGCCCCGAACCTTCCCCGACATGTGCGGGCCTGACAGCGTTCCGCGTTCGACTAGATGCGCTGGCCCGACGCCGTAATCCGAGCGCCTCTGGTCCCGTCGCTACAGGGCGGCGAGGTGGTCATCCACCCGCCGTCCTTCTCAGTTCCAGCCCCGGTCCAGCAGTTCCAGGGCAGGCGCCAGGCCTTCGAGGGACCCGATGGTGATCGGGTCGACGACGAGCTGGACTTCGGCGACGCCGGCGCGGGCGTAGGCGCGCAACTCCTCGGCGATCGCGTCCGGCGCGCCCTGGAGCGGGTTTAGGGTCCTGTCGAGCGTGCCGTCACCCTGGCGACGGCCCTTGCCGCCGGGCATGCGAACGAGAACCACCACCGTGGCTTCGACCGTGGCCGGGTCGCGGCCGGCCGTCTTGCAGGCGGCGGCGACCCTAGCCAGCAGCGGCGCCACCCCCTCCGGGCTGTTGTGGGTCTCGGCGTGCCAGACGTTCCACGACTTCACGTACGGCAGCGTGATGTTGAGCATCCGCTCCCCGACGGAGCCGATCATGAGCGGCGGGCCGCCCGGTCTGGACCGCGGCACGAGCTGGCAGTCGCGGGCGCTGAAGTACGTCCCCGCAAAGTCGATCTCGCCCTCAGCCAGGAGCGTTCGAATGATCGTGAACGCCTCCTCGAAGCGAGAGATTCGGTGGTCGTACGGCACGCCGTAGCCGCGGAATTCCACTTCGTTCCAGCCCGCTCCCAGGCCCAGGATCAGCCGCCCGCCGGAGATCTCATCGACCGTGGCCGCCTTCTTGGCCAGCACGGCGGGGTTGTAGAAGCCGACGGGCGTCACGAGGGGCCCGAGCGTCACTCGCGACGTGATCGCCGCGGCGGCCGCCAGGACGCTCCAGGCGTCCCACGGCGCATCGGCCGTGCCGTCGGCCAGGTGGTACAGGAAGTGGTCGCCCGTCCAGATCGAATCGAAACCCAGCGCCTCGATCCGCCGGATCATCGCGGCCAGCTCCGGCCAGCGCACCGGGCGCTCGATCTCCGGCAGCTGAACTCCGACCCGAAGCGGGCGTCGTCTGGGAGCGGTCGCGTCCATCGATCAATCCTAGCGCGGCGGCGAGGTCGCGGCCCGGTGCGGCGCGGGCAGGGCGGGCAGGTAGCCTACTGCGAACCGAAGAGCGACTGCAGCCAGGACTCCAGCGGGCTCGCCGGCTGGGAGACGACCTGCGGCCTGATGCCGGTCGAGCCGGGCGCGTCAGCAGGCAACGCAGGCGCGGCCGGATCGATCGTGAACGAGATCTCACGAGGCGAGCCGAGCAGGTAGCCCCGCGCCGTGAAGTCGATGAAGCCCGTCTGCTGGATCACCTTGAGCTCGGCCTGGAGCGAGTCGATCTCGCTCACTACCGCGGCATTGCGCGCCTTCATCGCATCGACCTGATCTGCGGCGGCGGCCGCCTCCCCCACCTGGTGGGCGAAGACACCGACCAGCCACAGGCAAACCAACCCGGCCACGATCACGGCCAGCTTGCGTCGGGAGAGTCCGAGCGACGGACGGCCCTCGGCCGAGGCCCGCGCCTCCTGCTCCGCGTAGGCGTCCACTTCGTTCCGTCGCATTCAGAGAATCGTAGCTGGCGGCAGCTGACGTGTCAACCGAAACAGATGCTTGCCCACGCTGCTAGACTGTTGCCACTATTCGTACGGACGTTCTGTTTGAGGTACGGGCATGCGCTACTACCAGCCGGCCGGGGTCGAGCGGGTGCTGGCCCAGATCCTGGCCGAACCGTCCCTTTCGAGTGGCGTAGTCCATCGGGCCACGATCTCCGCCAGGCCCGCCGATTTCGTGCCGATGCCCGACTGGCTGGATCCGCGGATCGTCGCCGGCCTGGGATCCCGCGGCATCACCAGCCTGTACCGTCATCAGGCCGACGCGGTCGAGGCGGTTCGCGCCGGCGAGGACGTCGTCGTGGTTACGCCTACCGCTTCGGGCAAGTCGCTGTGCTATCTCGTGCCCACGCTGCAAGCCCTCGCGGAGGATCCCACGGCCCGGGCGCTGTACCTCTTCCCCACCAAGGCTCTGGGCCAGGATCAGGTCGCGGAGCTGGGCGAGCTGAGCCGAGCCGCCGGCCTCCAGATCAACGCCTCGACGTACGACGGAGACACGCCGAACCCGATCAGATCGGCCATCCGATCGGCCGGTCAGGTGGTCGTGACGAACCCGGACATGCTCCACGCCGCTATCCTGCCGCACCACACCAAATGGTTTCAGCTGTTCGAGCAGCTGCGCATCATCGTCATCGACGAGCTGCACACCTACCGCGGGCTGTTCGGCAGCCACGTCGCCAACGTCCTGAGGCGGCTGCTGCGGATCTGCGCCCACTACGGTTCGCACCCGGTCATCGTGTGCTGCTCGGCCACGATCGGCAACCCCACGGAGTTGGCGGCCGCCCTGACGGGACGGCGGCCGCGCCTCGTGGACCGGAACGGCGCCCCATCCGGCGAGCGCCACGTCGTGATGGTCCAGCCGCCGCTCCTGGATCCGGCCACCGGAGCGCGTGGCTCGGCGCTGACGCTGGCCACTCGCTGGGCTCTCCCGTTCCTGCGTGCCGGCCGCCAGACCCTCGTCTTCGGCCGCTCCCGGGTGGGCGTGGAGCTGATGCTGTCCACGCTTCGGGAATCGCTGCGACTGGGCGATGGGCCGCGGAGCCGCGTCCGGGGATATCGGGGCGGATATCTGCCCACCGAGCGCCGGGCGGTTGAGCGTGGCCTGCGCGACGGGGAGCTGCTGGGCGTGGTCAGCACGAACGCCCTCGAGCTGGGCGTGGACGTAGGCCAGCTGGACGTGGCCATCCTGGCCGGCTATCCGGGCTCTATCGCGGCCACCTGGCAGCAGATGGGCCGCGCCGGTCGGCGGCAGGACACGAGCGTCGCGGTCCTGATCGCCGGCGGCGGTCCGGTCGATCGATACGTCGTCGAGCACCCGGAGTTCCTGCTCGCCTCCTCGCCCGAGGAGGCACGAATCGACCCCGATAACCTGCACGTCCTGCTCGCCCATCTCAAGGCGGCCTGCTTCGAGCTCCCGTTCGAGCCGGGCGAACGCTTCGGCGCCACGGAGGCCGAGCCGCTGCTCGCCTTCCTGGGCGAGGAAGGACTCGTCCGGCGCGCCGGCGACGATCGCTGGTACTGGTCGAACGAGAACTTCCCCGCGTCGTCGGTCTCGCTGCGGGCCGCGGCGGAGGAGAACGTCGTGATCATCAACACGACACCGGACCGGCCGCGCGTTATCGGTGAGATCGACATCTTTGCGGCCCAGACGCTCGTCCACGAGGACGCCATCTACATCCACGAATCCACCCAGTACCACGTCGATCGGCTCGACTGGGACGAGCGCAAAGCCTACGTCCGCCGGGTCGATGTCGACCACTACACCTACGCCGACCGGGCGGTGACCCTCAAACCCCTGGAGACTTTCGACGTCGCACCGGCCGAGGGTGGCAGCCGGGCCCACGGCGAGGTCATGGTCTCGAGCCTGGTCAGCATGTTCAAGAAGCTCAAGTTCGGGACGGACGAGAACCTGGGCTGGGGGCCGGTCCATCTGCCGGAGATCGAGCTCCAGACGACGGCCTACTGGCTCATGGCCGGCGAGGCGGCGCAAGGGTGGCGCCGGGCGGACCTGGACGTTGCCCTGCTCGGCGTTGGCCGGGCGATGCAGGCGGTGGCGGCGGTTCTGCTCATGGTCGATCCACGCGACCTGGGTCTCGTGAGCCAGGTTCGTTCGCCGCACAGCCAGGAGCCGACGGTCTACCTGTACGAGTGCGTGCCCGGCGGCGTGGGCCTGTCCGAGCGGCTGTTCGAGCGCCACGCGGAACTGGTCGCGGGCGCCGCCGAGCTGATCGCGGGATGCGGCTGCGCCAGCGGTTGCCCGGCCTGCACCGGGCCGCGCCTGGAACCGGACGTGGACGCGAAGGCGCTGGCGCTCCGGTTGCTGGGGGCGCTGGTGGCGGATGAGGCGCGCGGCGGCGTGGCGAGTGGCGAGGTGGCGAGCGACATGGCGAATGGCGCCGCGCCCGGCGCTGCCGCGTCGACGGCCGCCTGACCCGTGGACGGGACGCGGCTCCAACGCCGCCTCGGCGACCTGAGGCGCGAGCGCGAGGCAGCCGGACGCGCCGCCGCCGGTCGCGCGGAACGCTCCGGCGAGGCCGATCCCGACATCCGCCGGGCGATCGCCTCAATCGTGGCCGCGGCCGATTCGCTCGGGCCGCCGCAGCCGGCCTGGCGCGACGTTGGGCCGGTAGATCCCGCCTCGCTGGCCCGGCGCCTGGCCGCGGGCCTGGATGGCGATGCCATCGAGACGCCGCGCGGCTGGTACGTTCGCCGTGAGCTCCGGCCCGTCTATCTGCCGGTCGATCGGTATCGGCTGGCCGGCCTGCCGGGGATGCCGCCGCCGTCCACTCCCCTTCTCTGCCTGGACACCGAAACGACCGGCCTGGGCAGCGCGGCCGGCACGGTCGCCTTCCTGATCGGCCTGGCGTGGTGGGAGGGCGATCGGCTGCGACTGCTGCAGCTGGCCCTGCCGGACCACTCGGAAGAAGGCGCCCTGCTCGACGCACTTCGAGTCGAGACACCCCCCAATGCCTGGCTCGTGACCTACAACGGTCGAAGCTTCGACTGGCCGCTGCTCGAGACGCGCTTTCGGATGAACCGCGACCGGCCGCCCGCGACCGACGGCCACCTCGACCTGCTGCTGCTCGTTCGGCGGCTCTTCCGCCACCGCCTCCCGGATGCCCGCCTGCAGACCGTGGAGCGGCATCTCCTACGCCGCCATCGCGCGCCGGACATTCCGGCGTCGGAGATCCCCGCCATCTACCACTCGTTCCTGCGCGGCGGGCCCGTGGGACCGCTCCGCGTCGTGGCCCGCCACAACGCCGAGGACGTGGTGACGCTCGGGCGGATCCTGGCGCACCTGGAACGCTGCTACGGCATCGGCGAGGTGCGGCGCTGGGCCCCGAAAGGCGATCTCGTGCGCCTGGCGCGGCTCTTCCGTCACGAGGGTCGGGTCGATGAGGCGGTGGCGTGCCTGGAAACTGCCGGCGAGGGCGTCGACGGCGGCGATCCCGAGGTTGCGCTCGCCACGGTCGAGCTGGCACGGCTGCTGCGCCGCGCGGGTCGGGTCACCGAGGCGGGCGTCGCGTGGAGCCGCCTCGTGACCGCTCCGGGGCCGCTCGCCGCGCTGGGCTGGATCGAGCTGGCCAAGGAGCGCGAGCATCGCGAGCGCGACCAGGCGGGCGCCTGGGCCGCGACGGACGAGGCTCTCCTGGCGCTCTATCGGAGCCGCGGCCACGGGCAGGCAGCGTTGCGGCGCGGCCTCGAGGCGGACCTGGCGGGTCGCCGGGCCCGACTCGCGCGGCGGCTGGAGCGCGCGGCGATCTGACGCCGACCCCACCTCTGGCACCGCCGGCCATAGTCGCCGCAGAACCCGGACGTGCAATGTACTGCGCACGGCACCGGGGTCTCGTGCCCGGTGGGGGTGCCGGGTTCAGGCCGGCGCGCCTGACGGGCCAGGGATGGAATCGTCCAATACGCCGGCGCTCAGATCGTGAGGAGGCGGTCGAAGAACGACCGGTAATGCTGCAGGGCGATCCGCAAATCCTCGGTCGAGATGTCCTCGCCTTGAACCAGCTGCGGTTCGAGCTTCGCACGCTTCTCGGCGAATGTCTTGGCGAGTTGTCGCATGACCTCGGCGACGAGAAGGTCGGCCTGCTCGACCGAACGTCCAGGCTCGTCAACGAAGCTCGTCTGGATGTCCAGCCACCGAGACCGGAAGGACTCGGCTGCGCCGGGCGCAAAGAGCAGGATGCTGCTTCTCCTTGTTGGTCTGCGCAGGCCCGACGGACTGGTCCGCGGCCGCTTCGGGGGCCGTGGACCAGGGCTCGGGGCGTCGTTCGTGCGGGGCGTCGTCTCTTGAATCATTGGGCTGCCACCAGAACTGCGGTATCCGGGCTGGCCTCAACCGTCGGAGGCTCTGTAACCGTCGGAGGCTCATCGACCATCTCGGTGAACAACGCGTGCGAGTTGAGCACGGCCTGGCGCAGATCCTCCGTGTTCGCCTGACCCTCGGCGTGGCGGAGCGCGATCTCGTGAGCGGCGCGGTAGTGATCGAGGATGGCGGGATGGTCGACCGACACGTCGGCGGAGCGCTGCTCGTAATCGCTCTCCGGGTAACCACGGGCGGCCATGACCCGCCCGACCAGCGCGTCGGCATCGTGAACGGCGGTTGACGGATCGTCGACGAAGGTCGCCTGCATAACCTGCCACTGGTCGTTGAAGCTCCGGCTTTCGTCGGCCGCGAGGGGCCTGATGTCGAACCCCGAAACGCGCTTCTGACGGGCCGTCAGCTCGCTTTCCGCGCTACGGACGTCACCCTTCTCGGCCACGGTCCGGTCGTACTCGGGCCCGAACCGCTGCCGGAGCTGGTCGCTCCGCTGTTGCGTCTCGTTCCGCTGTCGCGCTTGTTGCGTTGAGTACAACCGCGCGGCCACGATCAGGATCGCGACGATCACTACCGCGGCGATGATCAATGCTGCAGTGGACATGTGGAACTCCTCGTTCGGCTTGGGCCCGGATTGCTTCATCGGGGTGCGACGTCTTGAGGTGGTACCAGTCTGGTATCCCAACACCGCCACACCGATCACGCTAGGCCGGATCTGCCGCCGGCGCGAGGATGAAAACCCCCCGACGCCAGACGACGCGGCTGAACCCATCGGCTTGCAGCGCGTCCGTTCGGATCGACCGCTACACGCGCCCGAGCAGGTAGCCCATCGATGCGACCCTCCGGCTGTGGCGCACGGCAGAACTCGAACGGCTACTGCGGCCAGCTGTGGAGGACACCCAGCCTGGCAGCGCCCGTCGCGCCGACGCGGGCAATCACCTGCTCCCCCGTCGGCACTCCCGCGACCCCCGCCCCCTCGACCGCGCACGATCCGGCCGCCGCCGCGAAGCGAAGTGCCTGCGACGTGGCCACGTCCCCGTGCAACAGCCACGCGGCCATGAGCGCGGCCAGGAATACGTCCCCGGCCCCCGTCGGATCGACGACCTGCGGAGCCGGGATCGCCGGGTAGCGAACCAGGCGCGAGTCGCGAATGACCAGACCTCCGCGATCACCTGCTGTCAGGACGACCGTCGCCCGAGGGGCGAATCCGCGCAACTCCCCCAGGCCAACGCCGGGTGCCAGATCGTCCACGCTGGCGCACGCCAGGCCGGCCGCCTCCAGCAGCGGCGACCTTGCGGGGTCCACGCGCTTCACCCACCCGTCGGCGGCGAACTCGCGCAGCAGCCCCTGCCAGCCGACCCCCACGCACGCATCCTCTCGCGCCGCGGCGACGGCCGCCCACTCCCCTCCTACCTCGCCGGCCACCGGCCCGAGCAGCCAGCCCCGCGTCCCGCGCCACTCTGCCGGAAGCGCCGCGACCGGCACCGGATCGCTCGCGCACAGCCAGTGCTGGCGGCGATGCCCGTCCCGCTCGATGTTCTCGAAGACCGGCCCGTGCTCCAGCGGCACCCGGTGCACCAGGACGCCAGCCGCCTGGAGCAAGCCCAGCTCCGTGGCGCCGGCGGCCGGTCCGTCGACCCCGATCAGACAGCCGACGCGCAGTCCCAGCCGGGCCGCCGCGAGCGATGCGTACGCCACGGCGCCGCCCAGCCGCCAGCCCCGCGGATCGTTGGGCGTGACGTCCCGCGAAGCAGCCCCGACAACGATCAAATCGAGACGATCGCCCGAACTCCCGGTCGACCCGTCGTATACTCCGTCCGCTTCCGACATGCACCCTCCCCTGGAGTCGAACCGTGTTCTTCTACGAGCTTCGCGAAGGCGACGACGACATCTTCGCCGACGTGCTCCTTGTTCGCGAGGAGGAAATGGACGCGGACGACTTCTTCGAACTGGTGCAGGAGATCCGGCGGCGGGTGCAGGACACCTTCACCCAGGACACGCTGATCGAGACCATCGCCGAGGAACTGGAGCGCGACCACGCGTTCATCCCGATCTCCGACGACCGGCTCTCGGCATCGGTTAATGTCTCGAAGCTGGAAGACGAAAACTACCTGGCCAGCATCGACTCCGACGATGACGACGATCCGGACGCGCCGGACTACCGCGGCATCTTCCTCGACCTCCCCCGCGACGGGTTCCTGCCTAACTGAGCAGAGGCCTGGTGAGGGGTCACCGGCCGCGCGTCCCCAGCGTCGCCCAACCGTCGGCGGCTTTCGCTCAATGTCACCCCCGGTGACGCAAAGTGGCGCTGACGCGCCCATTTGCCTGCCGGCCACGCCGGCTGCACCCGATCCACGCTCGATCGACGGCATTGCGAACATGCCGCAGCCGCTGAAACTCACGTAATGTCACCCCGGGTGGCGTTGAGGGAGGATTGGCGCCAGGCGGCGCCTGGCGTCACCCCGGGTGGCGTTGAGGAAACGCGCGGCGCCGCGGCGCCCACTCGCCGCAACCCGCGGCGCTCCACACGGCGCCCTACTTGCTGAAGAGGATCTCGACCACGTCCCCGTCGTGGACCAGATACGTCTTGCCCTCCGAGCGCAGCTTGCCGTGCTTGCGCGACTCGGCCATCGTTTTCAGGGCCAGGAGGTCCTCGTAGGGCACGACTTCGGCGCGGATGAAGCCGTGCGCCAGGTCCGTGTGGATCGCGCCGGCCGCGTCGACCGCGCTCGATCCGTCGGGGATCGGCCAGGCCCGCACCTCATCGGGTCCGGCGGTCAGGAACGAGATCAAGCCGAGCAGCCGGTAGCTGAGCCGGATGACCCGGTCCAGGCTCGACTCCTTCAGGCCGAGCTCGTCCATGAAGACGGCCGCCTCTTCGGGCTCGAGCTCGCCCAGCTCCATCTCGATCTTGGCGGACAGGGCATCGACCAGCGCCCCAGCGTGCTCGTAACGCCCCGCGATCCCGGCCACGATCTCCGCCTCGCGCGGAAGATCCGCCTCACCGACGTTGAGCAGGACCAGGACCGGCTTCTGGGTCAGGAAGCGGAAGCCACGGATCGACTTCTCTTCGTCCGGCGTCAGGCCCTCGCCGCGCAGCGGCCGCCCGGCCGCCAGGGGCTCGTGCAACCGCTCCAGCAGCGCCAGCTCGCGATCGTTCGCCTCGCGCTCCGCGGGCGTTCCGTGGTGGCCGCTCGACTTCAAGCGCTCCAGGCGCTTCTCCATGACCGAAAGGTCGGCGAGCGTGAACTCCAGGTCGAGCCGCTCCAGATCGCGCCAGGCGTCGACCGAACCCTCGGCATGCGGCACAGCCGGGTCTTCGAACGCCCGGACGACATGCAGGAGGGCGTCTGCCTCGCGCAGCCGGGCCAGCTGATCGGCTGGCAGCTCTTCGGTTCCGACCCGGCCCTCAGTCGAGGCCGGAGGCGCCGGCAGGTCGAAGTAGGTGACGTCGGCGTGGACGATCTTCTTCGGCTTGAAGATCTCGGCCAGCCGATCGAGCCGCCCGTCGGGGACTTTCACCGTCCCGACGTGCAACTCCATGCCGCCGTAGCCGCCGGTCTGGGCGTGGCCCCGGGTCAGTGTGTTGAAGACGGTGGTCTTCCCCGAGCCCGCCAACCCGACGATGGCGATCTGCATGTGGTTCTGGCCTCCTCCGCGTGGCGCTGTTGCGCCGAACACATGCTAGCGGACAGCCGGGGCTCAGTCGCCCGTCGCTCAGTACCCGGCCGCCGGATCCACCACGTAGTTGAGTGGAGCGCCCGAGCGGTAGAGGCGCAGGTTGTCGCAGAAGACGTCGAGCGCGCGGTCCAGGACGGCCTTGCTCGACCAGCTCGTGTGAGGCGTCACTATGCAGTTGGAAAAGCGGTAGAACGGCGAGTTCTCGGGCAGCGGCTCCTCGCGGAAGGCATCGAGGATCGCGCCGCCGAGCGGTCCGTCGCGCAGCGCCCGAATCAGGGCCCGTTCGTCGACCAGCGCGCCTCGGGCCACGTTGATGAGCCAGCTACCCGGCTTCGCCTTCGAGAGTGCCTCGTCGTCGATCACGCCGTCAGTCACGGCTGTGAGCGGCAGCGCCAGCACCACGAAGTCCGAGACGGAGAGCAGCTCCGGCAGCGCTTCGAGCCCGCCCAGGACCTGAACTCCAGCAGGCGTCTCACCCACTCCGACCCGCCGTCGAATGGCGACGATCCTGGGTCCGAACGGAGCCGCCAGCCTGGCGACCTCCTGCCCGATCCCGCCCAGGCCCACCAGGCCGATGGTCGTGTCGGCCAGCTCGACCGCCTGGATCGGCTGCCAGGTCCGTTCGCGCTGCAGCTCGAGCAGCGCCGGCAGACGCCGGCAGGTCGACAGGATCATCGTCATGACGTACTCGCCAATCGGCTGGTCGAAGACGCCCCGACCGTTGGTGATCGTCAGGCCACGCAGGAAGACGACCGGCGTGAGGATCGACTCGACGCCCACGGACACCGAATGGATCCAGCGCAGCTTCGACGTCCGGCCCACGAACCGATCCAGCGCGTCACCTCCGAGCGACCAGCCGCGCAGCAGCACTTCGACTTCGTCGACGGGCTCGTCGGCGACTCCTTCCGCGGATACTGGAATCAGCCTCGATCCAGGCGCTGCATCGAGGATCTTCCGGCGCATCGCGTCGAAGGCATCGCGACCGGTGAGCACCGGGCTGATGCCGATGGCCAGCGGCGATCCGCCCGGACCGTGCCCCGGACCTACGACTCCGGTGACGTTCTGCGCGCTTATTCCCGCCTCCCCTGTGCCGGAACCACCTGGCAGCCTGCCCGATGCCCTGGCGCATCCTCCGTCAATCATGTCGCGCCGCTCGATCCCTGCGCCGGCAGAACCCGAGCCACCCACAGTGACGGCAGATCGATTTCGTCCGGCCGGGGCAGGGTCTCCGGGCCGCGCCACAGAGTCCGCAGAGCCTCGGCTCCGCGAGCACGCGCGATGGCGGCCACGAACGCCTCGCCCTGCCTGTACTGCTCCATCTTGAGGTCCAGGCCCGTCACTCGCATCATCGCCCGCTCGACCCCCGTAGACTGCGCGCGTCTGGCGTGGAAGCGCTCACTGATTCGCTCGACATCCGGCACCAGGTCGCGCCCGACCTCATCCATGATGTAGTCGCCGAAGCCCTCCAGCAGGCTCATGACGGCCTGGATCTCACGGAACTCGCGCCGCTGCTCCTCGCCCATCAACCCCTCCATCCAGTGCTCGCGCGGGCTCTTGCCGCGGAGGGAACGACCCAGCCGCGTCACGGCTTCGCGGCTGAGAAGAGACACGCCCGACGAGAGCGACGTCAGCTGCCGCTCGAGGCGCTCGGCCAGGTACGGCCGGAGCCACGGATGTGCCTCGAACTCGAAAGCATGGGTGCTCTCGTGCAGGGCGATCCAGGTCCGAAAAGGGTTGAGAGGCACGCTCAGGCTGGCTGCCGTCCGTCTGATGTTCTCGTCCAGGAAGAGCAGGCGTCCGGGCGTCGATTCGGCCGAGAGGATCGCCAGGTCGTACTGGCCCAGGACCCGCTGGCCCAGGAAACCGAGGAGGTAGCCGAACTGCCGAGTCGAGACGGCTCGGTTGGCGATCGCCATCGATGCCTTCACGAAACCGGAGCCGGGAGGCAGGACCTGGTCCAGAAGGTCGCCTTCTATCTTGCCGATCAGGCCGGCGAAGGTCGCGACGTTCGCGCGCACCCAGTCTTCGCGGGCGACGACGGCGCTGCGCTCGACGATGCCGGGGAGCTCAGTCCCGAGCGCGGCCCCCAGTGCGGGCACGATCTCCCGCATGGCCACCGCGTACACCGGCTCGGCCGCGGCAAGGTCGTGCGGCGTGAGGGTTCCCTGGGAATTCCGGACACGATCGACGGCGATGCGCTCTGCCACTCGCCAGTCGATCAGGCCGCGCCGTGCCGAGCGCTCCATGCGCCGGCCCATGACAGTTGCGGCGGCTCCCAGCGCGGCACCGATCAGGAAGCCGGCCTGCAGGAATGCGTCCCGTCGCCAGCCAGGGCGGCCCGAGTGGCTCGAGTGGCCCGACGAGCTTTGCCGCGACGAGGCGCGCTCCTGGCGCTGATCCGGCCGGTCGCTCATGACAATCCGATCCGACCTGCCCCTGCGGCTTCCAGGTCGACCGCCTCTATATCCGGGAACTCCTCGCCGAACATTCGCTCCGCGACCGCCCGGAAAGCGGCCACGTCGCCGGTCGTCAGCTGGCGATGCAGAGCCGGGACGAGCGTCTCGTTCGGCGGCTCGTGGCCGGACATGCCCGCATCGGCGGCCGTGCCGCGCGTCGTCCCGGGAGCCTCAAGGGCGTTGACGGACAGCAGCTCGGCCAGGGAGGAGGCCGTCGCCGTAGCCGAATCCACGATCGCCACGCCGTCGCCCACGCAGCCGCGCAGCACTCCCGCCAGCAGGGGGTAGTGAGTGCAGCCCAGCAGCAGCGTGTCGATGCGGGCGGAGGGCGGCAGCGGGAAGATGAACTCGCCCTCCTCGTTCCGCTCCCCAATGAGCGGGGCCAGCGCCCGGCGGACCGCCTCCTCGACTTCCGGGCCGGAGAGTCGCCCGGCCTCTACGAGCGGCACGAGCGTCGGAGTGGCGTGCTCGTACACCTCGACGGCCGGATTCTCGTCCTTGATGGCGCTGAAGTAGGCGCGCGAGCGAACCGTGGCCGGCGTGGCGATCACGCCTACGCGTCGCGTCCGCGTGGCCAGCGCCGCCGCCGCCGCCCCCGGCCGAACGACGCCCAGGACCGGCAGGTCGTAGCGGCGCCGGAAATCGCCGAGGGCCACCGACGTGGAGGTGTTACAGGCCACGACGAGTGCCTTCACATCGCGCCGCACCAGCGCGTCGAGCGCCTGGACGCTGAAGCGCCGAACCTCGTCGTCAGTGCGGACGCCATAGGGAGCGCGGGCGTTGTCGCCGAGGTAGACCGTCGATTCGAAGGGCAGCCTGCGCAGGATCTCGCGCAGAACGGTCAGGCCGCCGACGCCGGAGTCGAAAACGCCGATAGGACGTGGGTCGGACACGGCCTCAGTGTCTCACCGGAGCCCCGGCCGTGCGTCCGGCGATCAACGCCGCCGCACGGCGCACGTCCCGACTGATAGCGGCCTCGGGGCTGGCGACCACGAAGGGCATGCCCTCGTTGTTCGCCTGGACGACGAGGCGGCCGTCGGAGACCACTTCGAAGTCGGGTTTCCGACCAAGCGCCCGGGCCAGCTCGTCGCGGCTCATGCCGCCACTGGAGTCCGCACGGTTCACCAGGTAGTGGACCTTCTCCGCGGTGTAGCCGATGGACGCGAAGACCTCCCCCACGGCGATGGTGTTGTGGATCGTGGTGGAGTCATAGGTCACGATCGAGAGGATCACGTCGCACGCGTCGAGGAACGCCAGCGTGACCTCAGAGAGTGTCACCGGGGTATCGATCACCACGGCCTGGTACAGACGGCGCAGGATCGAGATCGTCTTCTCGATGTCGCGGGCAGTGACCATCTCCGCCATCTCGACGCGCGGCGGCGCGAGCAGGATGTCGACTCCCGCCGGGTCGCGCCACATGACGTCGCGCAGGTCCGACTCCTGGACGCGATCCGTCGGCAGGTCGAGGATCGAAGGCACGTCGTCCGGGACCTTGAGCAGGGCCCGCAGATCCCCGTACTGGAGGCTGCCGTCGATCAGGGCCGTGGTCACGCCCAGCTGACTCAACGACACGGCCAGGTTGAATGCGATCGTGGTCTTGCCGACGCCTCCTTTGGGCGAGAAGACCGAGACGACTCGACATGCACCTGCGGCCCGAGACTGACGGTCGGTCATGACGTGGGCCAGCGTGTTCACCAGCTCGAAGCCACTGAACGGGAGAGTCAGCACGGCGTCGATGCCGCGGTTCGGATCGCGCGCCAGTGGGTGCTGGGGCACGGTCAGGACCACGACCGGGATGTCCAGCCCCGAGTCGCGCAGCTTTTCGATGAGCTGGGGCCCCTTGACCTTGCCCTGGAGCAGCAGGTCGACCATAACGACGTCCGGGCGGAGCTGCCGCGTCGCTTCCACGACTTTCGACCCGTCCGTGAAGACTTCCAGCAGCTTCACCTGCGACTGGATGCTCAAAAGGTTGCGGACGTGCTGACTCACCTGCGGAACGTCTTCCGCCACGAGCAGTCGGATCGAAGTGGTGGTCGCCACGTGCCCGACTATAACAAGGAAGCGGGGCCGGTCCTCCCCCGCCTCCGCGCTATCAGGATGACCCGTTCGTCATGGTTGACCAATGGCTCAAGATCGTATGAGCCCGCCAGGACCTCCACGATCAGGCCGGCGTCCTCGGCCATTTCGGACAGTTCGTCCGGGCCCAGCAGTCTCAATCGATCCTGTCGAATCCAGCGCCGCACGGGCCCGCCCTGCACCCCCTCCTCGTAGATCGCGGTCAGCTCGATGTGGCCGCGGGTCGGTTCGTGCTCAGCGCTCGCGGTCTTCGTCACGAGCAGGTCGGTTTCGGGGTCCGTGCGGACGTATTCGAGGCTCAGGCGCCCGTCGTAACGGGCCAGCTCGTGGGCGGCGGGCAGCCACGCGTCGACGACTGCCACCCCCCCCGGGGCGAGGTGGCGGGCCATCGTCTCAAGGCCAGCTCGCTGCTTCTCGCGCGAATCGAGCAGCAGAATGGAATTGAGGGCGAGTACGGCAAGCCGGAACCTGGGACTGTCGGGGAGGTCGAGGCCAACGAGGTCCCGTTCGACGAGGTGGACTCGACCGGCCACCTCGGGCTCGGCCGTGGCCGTCTCCGCGAGCCTGCGGCCCAAGCGGGTCAGCATGGCCGGGTCGATGTCGACCGCGGTGACCTCGTAGCCGGCCCGAGCCAGGGCCACCGCGATTCGCCCCGATCCTGCGGCCAGCTCCAGGATCGGACCGCCGGTCCGGGCCGCCAGGGCGAGGTACAGGTCGATGTCGCCGGGATCGTCGATCAGATCCACGTCATACAACCGCGCCAAGGCGGTGGCGGTGTCGGCTTCGCCACGCAAGTCCGTCATCGGGTACAGCGTAGCGCCCTGCCGTGGCGGCCGGAGAGGGCGAATGTGAGACCCGCCATCACCGCTCGGCCGAAAGGATCATCTCGGCGAGGACGACCAGCGCCGCGACGAAGATCGCAATGGGGAAGCTCAGCAGGCTCTGGATCCGAAGCGCAACCAGAATCGCCACGACCAACGCCACCCAGGCGCCGCGCCTGATCGATCGCGACCAGTCCCCTCGGAAAGCGATCCGACGATGGAGGGCGAATACGGCCAGCCAGAAGAGCGGAACCGCGGTCACGCCGCAGGCGAGACCGATGGCCCCCGCCCCAACCAGACCGCTGGTCGGGTTCTCCCGCGGATAGGTGGTCGTCACCACCGCGAAGACTACCGCCCAGGCGGCGATCGCCAAGAGCACGAAGAAGTAGTTGCCCGCCCGATCGCGCAGCTCCATGGCGACAGTCTAGGGTCCGGAACCGCCGGCCAGGCGCCGACGCCCGAATCCGCAGGCCGCCGCGACATGCGCGATCAGTGGACTAGGGTTGAGGACCGCGACGCGCGCGGAGCCCGAGCGCCCCCGGCAGGTCGGTCACGCGATCGACGACGAGATCCGGACGCTCGCCTCCCGAAGACTCGGCGACCGGCAGAGGCGAGTCCTCCGGCTTGACGCGTACCCAGGCGGCTCGCCAGCCCACCCCGTGCGCACCGGCCACGTCGGCCCCCAGATCGTCGCCGACATGCAGAAGTCGTGGACCCGACGCAACGTGGAGCGCCCCCGCCGCCGCCCGGAAGATCTCGGGCCGTGGCTTGATGACCCCCACCCGTTGCGAGATCACCACGGCTGAGAGATGCGCCGACCAGCCCGCAACCTCGAGGAACCGCTCCACGGCCGCCGCGAGCGGCCAGTTCGACAGGATAGCCACGGGATAGCGTGCGGCCAGCATCTCTAGCAGCGGGCCTATCTCCGGGGGGACGGGCGTCAGGCGCACAAAGGCCGACGCGTAATCATCCAGCACCGCCTCGACTTCGTCGGGGCTCGACCAACTCGCTACCTCGGCGTCGTCCCAGCGCTCCTGTCCCGGCGGGACGGCATGGCCACGAAGTCTGGCCAGTACCCGTGCCGCCCGCACATCCATGTTCGCTTCACGACCCTGGGGAACCTCCTCCGAGAGCTGGCGGAGCCGCTCCTCGCCCCAGACGCGTTCGAACTGGTCACTGGCGAAGCCCCAGGTCGCCGCGGCCCGTTCCGCCGTATCCGAGAGGACGCCACCCATCGAGGCGCTCGGAAACGCCACCAGCGTGTTGCCGAAGTCGAGCGTGATGGCCTCGATCGCCCGGCCGAGCTCGACCACTCCCGCTTCCCGCCGCCGCTCCTCCCGATCGGTCATCTCGTGGCGCTCGATGGGCAGATGTCGCGGAAGGCGCAGTAGCCACAGGCGATGTACTCCGGCGTGGCTTCGAAGTTGAGGGCCCTGATGCCGGCCGCCGCCTGGCGGATCGAGGCCCGTGCCTTCTCGAGCCGCTTCTCCTCTACCTCCACTCGCCCCACCAGCCCCGACTCGAGAAACCAGAGCTGCAACGCGTCGGGCAGCCGGCCAGATTCCGCCTGGAAGGCCATGGCGTAGATCTGCAGTTGCAGCGAGTCGCGCGCCCGCACTTTCGCCTTCGCCGGGTCGCGCACGTCGCTCGACTTGTAGTCTGTGATCGTCACCCGCTCCGGATGCAATCCGGGCAACGCGGGCGAGGCAACATCGGCGTGCTGGCGCTCCCCTGCCCCATCGCACGCCGGTGTCGCGGTGGTCTCTTCGGCCTGCGGCAGACGCTCGATGTCCACGCGGTCCATCCGGCCGCGGATCCGGTCACCGTCGAGGAGGAAGCTGAACTCGCGCTCGACGTAGGCCGGCACCACCGCCCCGGGCCGCATCTGCCCTTCTCGGAACCGGCGCAGCGCGGCCCGCCCGGCCGCCAGGCGAGCTTCCTCGTGCTCACGCGTCAGAAACCCCTCGTTCGACCACGCCCGCTCGAACGCCGCGTCGAGCTCCTCCTCACTCATCAGGTAGCCCTTGGCCTGGCGGCGGTGGAACTCCTGCACCGCCTGGTGCAGGGCGGAGCCGTACACGATCGAGTGGTGGGGAGCGATGGGCACCCGCAGGACGTGGACGTACTTGTACTTGAGCGGGCAGGTCAGGTAGTCGTCCACCTGGTAGAAGCTCAGCATGAGCGGACCTTCGACCGCGCCCCGTCCGGGCTCGGCCGGAGCGGCCTTCGGCTCGAACGATGCCAGCCGTTCCAGCGGCGATTGCGCGCCATCGGCGGAGGTTCGGCCGGCCGCCGAGCTGGCCGCAGGGAGGTCGAGCGCCTCGAGGACGAACTGGGAGACGCGCCGCGCTCGCCGGCCGCCGTAGTCGGCGGCGTGGCTCAGGAACAGCTCGTCGCGGGCGCGGGTCATGCCCACGTAGAAGAGCCGCCGTTCCTCCTGGAGATGAGCGTCGCCCTCGGGCAGGATTTCGTCGACCAGCTCCGTGGGCAGACCCAGCGGGTCCCGCCGGGTCCGGGCGGGGAAACGGCCATCCACGAGGCCGATCATGAAGACGACCGGGAACTCGAGCCCCTTGGCCTTGTGCACCGTCAGAACCGCCACGGCGTCGGCGTCCGGATCGACTTCGGCCGTGGCCGGGTCGTCACCCGCGTCAATTAGCGTCTGCAGGTGGCCGGCTACGAAGACAACCCGATCGTCCGGCAGCAGGTCCGACTGCGAGCGGATGATGTCGAAGAAGCGGGCGATGTTCTGGAGCGCCTCTTCGGCGCCGACGGACTCCGTTGACGCCAGCTTCGAGAGCAGGCCGCTCCCGCGCAGGAACTGGTATAGCAACTCGCCGGCCGGCCGCTCGTGGGCCAGATCGGTGTAGCGCCGAATGTCCCCGACCAGCCGCTCGAGGATTGCCCGCGTTTCCGGGGCGAGCCGCTGCAGCCCCGGTTGCCGGGTCAGCTCCTCCATCACGTCCCACAGCGAGCGGTTGCGTCGCCGCGCCGCGTTGACGATGGCAGTCAGGTCCTCGCCACCCAGGCCGTACACCTCGGAGGCCGCCAGCGCGTACAGGTCGACGCTCGAGGAGAGATCCGCGATCAAGCGCAGGAAGGCCAGCAAGAGCCGGATCTCAGGCCGTGAATACAGCCCCGACGTCCCCGAGAAGCGCCACGGCACGGCAGCCAGGTTCAGCGACCGCAGCACCGGGTCCGCGTCGGCGTTGGCGCGGACGAGGACCGCGAATTCCTTCGGACGGGCGCCCGCCGCGACGCGGCCGGCGATCTCGCGAGCGACCCAGTCGGCCTCTTCGGAGCCCGTGGCGAAGGCGAGGTGGCGGACTGGCCGCTCTTCGCCCCGTCGCTCCGGGATGAGGCGCTTGTCTATCCCGTTGCGAAACTCGAGGCGGTCCGGGTCGTTGAATCGAACGAGTCGATAGCTCGCGTCGAGGATCGGCGCGCGAGAACGGTAGTTGCGTCGCAGCACAACCTGGCGACAGTGCGGGTGGCGCCGCTTGAACTCCAGGATGTTGCTGATCGCGGCGCCCCGGAACTTGTAGATCGACTGGTCGTCGTCGCCAACCACCACCACGTTCCCGTGAGTCGCGGTCAGCAGCTCGATGAGTTCCGACTGGGCGCTGTTCGTATCCTGGAACTCGTCCACCAGGACGTACCGGAATCGACGCTGGAGCTCCCACCGAGCGGCCGGCGACTCGCGCAACAGCCGCAGAGACACGCTCACCTGGTCGCCGAAATCGATGAAGCCGGCCCGCGTCAGCAGCTCCTGATAGCGGGCGAAGGCTCGGGCGAGCTCACCCTCACGTCTCGCTCGCTCGCGTAGCGCTTCGATCTCGTCGGCAACCACGTCGCCGGTCCCCGCTGCCTCGGCTGCCCTGGCCAGTCCCGCCGCGAAATCCAGGTACGACTGCGGGCTGACGTCCTCGTCCTTGCAGCGGGAAAAGAAGCTCGCCAGGGCCCCGAGGAAGCGGGTCGGGTCGCCCAACGGCCGGTATTCGTCCAGTTCGAATTCGAAGAGCCGCTCCCGCAGGAAGATCACGACCTCGGGCCGTGTGAGCACGCGCGTGTCCGTCGGCAGCCCGAGCTCCAATGCGAACTCACGCACGATCCGATCGCCGAAGGCGTGGAAGGTGGAGATGACCGCATCCGTGTACCCGTAGGGCACGAGCTGGTCCACTCGAGCCTGCATCTCCTCGGCGGCCTTGTCGGTGAAGGTGAGTGCCAGGATCTCAGACGGGCGGGCGCGCCGCGTGCCGATCAGCCACGCGATTCGACGCGTGATGACCTGCGTCTTGCCGGTCCCGGCGCCGGCCACCACGAGCAGCGGCCCCTCGTCATGGCAGACCGCGCGCCGTTGCTCGGCGTTGAGCCCGGCCAGCAATGACTCGACACCTGACGGACCCGTTTCTTCCGGAAGCGTGTCCGTGGGGCCGCCCCAAACAGGAATCTGCTCCAGATGATGAGGTTCTCGCAGGGTGGTCTTGCGCGTGGATCGAGGCATGCCCCTAGGATCGCCGTCGCAGTGACATCTCGC
>PMXQ01000105.1 GCA_003171065.1 Chloroflexota bacterium | reverse complement strand
CCGGTGGCGACGTTGCCGTATAGGTCGCGGGCGGTGACTGTCACGCTGTGTGCGCTACCTGCGGGATAGGGGTTGATGCCGACTGAGACGGACAGGGTCTTCGCCGCGCCCGGAGTGACGCTGACCGTCTGGGCTCCGGTGATCGAGGCCGTCGTCTTGTCGGTGGCGGTCACGGACCGGCTGCCGGCGGTCTTGAGAGTCAGCCCCGGGCTGAGAGTGTTGGGGAACTTGTGGACGCCCGCGTCTGCAGCGGTGAAAGTGTAGTCAGCTGGCAGGGTCGCCTTGCTATCGGAGCTCGTGAAGTGGATCGTGCCTGGGTAGGTCGGGTCGGTGTTGCCGTAGGCATCGAGAGCCTTCACCGTCACGCTGTGCTTGCTGCCCGCGGGATAGGGGTTGAGGATGCCCGAGACGGACAGGTGGGTGGCGGCGCCGGGGGTGACGATCGTCGAAGCGGAGGCGGAGAAGGAGCCCAGCCAGTTGGAGCCGGATACCGTCAGCGTCACCGTCCCCGGGCTCTCGAGCGTGACCGTGAACTGGTGAGTCCCGTACGCCAAGGGGAAGAACCCGAAATCGGCGGGAAGCACGGCTTTGGAGTCGCTGCTCGTGAAGTGAATGGTCCCGCTGCTGCCCCAGTTGCCGTAGGCGTCCGTGGTCCTGACCGTGAACGAGACCTGGCCCGCGGTCATCGCGGAGGGAAGCCCGACGATCGAGACCCCGACGGTGTCGCCGCCGAGCACGTTCAGCGAACCGGTTCCGGTGATCCCGGGGTTGTCCTTGTCGGTGGCGGTGAGCGTCTGGACGCCGGCAGTCTTGAACGTTGGGGCGAAGGTTCTCCATCCGTTGTCGGTGGAGTTGAACGTGTAGTTGATCGGAAGCTCGGCCAATGGGTCGGAGCTCCTGAAATAGACGGTGCCGCGGTACCCGGTGAACGTCGTGCCGTCGGCGTTCTGCGCCGTTACCAGGCAAGATGCCTCGACGCCGGCCGTCTGGTCCGAGCACTGGAACCCGAAATGGGGCGCCGGACCCACGTTCGTCCATCCGTCGTCGGTTAGGGACGTGTGGACGGTGTCGGTGGCGGTCACATACTCGATGCCGATGACCGTTTTCGAGAAGTAGACCGTGAACAGCCTCGTCCCTGCGTCGCCGGCGTTGAACGTGTACGAGCCGGGCAGCCCCGCGACCGGATCGGTCGACTCGAACCCAACCGTGCCGGTGTAGCCTGTCGCGACGTTGCCCCACGCGTCCTTAAGCGTGACCCTGAAGGGCGTCGCGGCGTCCTGGACAGCGGCCACCGGCATGTCCGAGACCGTGAGGCTCGCCGCCGGCCCGGGAGCCACGGTGAATGTCAGGGTTCCGGGGGTAGCCGACGGGAAGCTCACGTCGGTCACCGTCAGGGTCTGCGTCCCTGCGTGGATCGGGATGATGGTGAATTCGTGGAGGCCCGAGTCCCCCCCAGAGATCTCGCACTGGAATTGGGAGGTATCGAAGGCGTAATCGGCGGGCAGGGTGGTCAAGGCGTCGGTGTACGAGAAGTGGATGGTGTCGGTGGAGCACACGTCCCGGGAGGGCTCTGGACCCGGGAGCCAAATGATCGCCGCGAACTGGAACGGAAGGCCGGCGACGGCCGGCGTGTTCCATGCCGGCTGCAGCCAGAGGGAGTCCACGCCGCTGGCGCGAGCCGGGGCCGGGGCGGTGAGTGCCGACCCCGCGAGCACGAGCGCGGCGCCCAAACCGAAGATGCAAGACAGGCGACTGGGCCTGTGCGACCCGATGGCAAACACGACGTCCTCCCCCGGCAGTCGGGCAGCAGGCGACAGCCGTTCACCGCTTGCTTCGGCCGGGCCGGCAAACGCCGCCGTTGAAAACCGAGGTGCCCAGATGCGCCCCCGGCGCCCAGCCGGTACTCCTCATTCCGGCGCGGGCAGAACCTGACGGGGACGGATCAGTCTGTCCGTGACGGCGTTGCCATGCTAGGCCAGCCCGCCACGTGGCGCAACATTCACGTCGGCTCGGTCGTGGGGCCAGCCTGACCTGGCCCTGGAGTGCGACCGGGATCTCAGAGAGAGCGCGGCGGCATGAGATCCTGGACGAGCCGTCTTGTGGCGGCGCCTGGTATCGCGCTCGCAGGCGGACGAGGGGGCGGCGCACCACTGGCGCAGCGCCACCACTGGCGCGGCCTGAGTCGCCAGTCAGCGCGCGGCGGGCGGCCTCGCGAGACGCTCGCCTCGGGCGAGGGCGAGGAGATCGGCCGACTCCTGCCCGTCCGCGACTGCGTCCCCGACCGTCTGAACACGCGCCCGCTCCGCGCGTTCGGCGGCGGCCTCGCGCAGCAGCGTGTGGAACGCCTCGTTCAGCCGCTCGTCGTTGGCGGCCGATCGGTAGATGCCGCCGCTCGTGGACCTCGTCATCGAATGGTCCTCCTCGCTCAGGTCGGCAGGGTGCGTCTGGCAGATGAGCCGGCGAAAGCGCGAATTCGGGCAAGCAACTGCGGTTCGGTCATCGGGCCGCTCTTGTCCACCTCGATGCGCCGATCGACGTCGCGGCTTTGATCGCGGACTTTGATCTGGTGCGCGAAATGCTCGACGACCTCGCCGTCGCCCACGAGCAGAAGGTCGTCGTCGAACGGCACCGTACCGCTCACTCGAGCGAAGAACGCCCGCATGTGCTCGTCGCGGTGACCTTCGCCGGCCGGGTGATCTTCGGTCGGTGGACGCCCGGTGGAGCGGTGCCGGCCCGGAACCATGGAATCGAACCGTTCGCGGACAGTGACCCCCTCGGGGCCCCACCGCAGGACCGTGGCCGAAGTCGCCGAGATCCAGACGCCGGTGGTTCGTTGAGTCGTCATGGAGATTCTCCTACGCAGCCTTTCGCTTCTCGGGCGCGAGACCGACTGGGGCCCTGGGGTTCGGTCGACGCGGAGCGGCAGCGGAAGCAGAGCTTGCATGGCCGCCCGCGAGCGACCCACCCTCGTTCTCCCATCCGCCCGTCCCATCGGCGTGATCGACTCGGTGTTGGCCCACAGAGCGCCCTATCACAGCGACCCTGTTCCGGGCCGGTGGGAGGAACATCCGAATGAACGCCTGGAGCAGGACTGCCCCGGCCAGGGCGAACAAGAACAAGATTAGGGGAGTCATGAAGTCTTTCCCGCTGCCGGCCTGACGCAGTCTCGAGGACCGAGGCATCGGCACGGAGGGTCGGACAGGTTCCAAGCATGCGCTTGCGCGGCCGCGATGGCAATCGCCGGCCCGCGGTCCGGGTCGGCGGGAGCGCGCTCGGATCGGACGCTGCTCGGCCAGCCTTCGAGTTGAGGCGCGATCGCAGGGACCGGCCTCAGCTGGTCGCGCCGCCGGCCCCTCAGCTCAGCACCGCATCGACCTTTACGGACACCGTCCCGGGCGCCGGCAGCGGTACGACGTCGCCGTCGATCGGGGCGCCGTTCACGACCAGCGCGACCGCGTTCCCGGGCCCTGCGCGACGCACCGAGATCTCGTACGCGGTGCCGCGGAACTCGCGATGAGCCTTGAAGCCGGGCCAGTCCGCCGGCAGGACAGGGGCCACGCGCAGGCCTTCGAAGGTGGGCCGGATGCCGAGGATCCACTGGGTAGCGGCGACGAATGCCCAGACCGCGGCCCCGGTGAGCCACGCGTTGCGGGCCATCCCGAAAGACGGATGGGCCGGCCCGCAGATGTTCTGCGGGTAGACGTACGGCTCGACCTTGTAGACATCGGAGTCGGTCCGGGCCAGCGGCAGGATCTGGCGGTAGTAGCGGTACGCGTCATCGCCCCAGCCGAGCATCGCGGCAGCCACGACCGACCACGGGTTGGAGTGGCAGAAGATGCCGCCGTTCTCCTTGGCCCCCGGCAGGTACGTCGCGGTGCCGCAGACGCGCGCGTCGGCGCCGTCGTAGGGCGGGCGCAGCAAGGACAATCCGAATCTCGTGTTGAGCTGCTCGTCGGCCGAACGCATCGCCTGTTCGGCTCGTGCCTGCGGCGCGACCTCGCCCATCACCGCCCAGCTCTGCGGGATCAGGTCGATGGCATGGTGCGCGGCGCCCGAGACACCGATCGGGAGGCCGTCGTCATCGAACGAGCGGGCGTACCACGCTCCATCCCAGGCACAGCCGTTGATGACCGCGGCCATTTCGGCGCGCAACTTCTCGAATCGCTCGGCTTCGGTGCCGCGGCCGGACTGGTTGCACAGGTCCACAAGGTCGAGCATCGCCCGGCAGAACTGCATGCCGGTCCAGACGCTCTCCGCCTTACCCGATCCGTGATCGACGTTGAGTGTGTCGTTCCAGTCGGAGAAACCAGAGCGCGGCAGGCCGTGGGGGCCGCGATGGGAGAGCGTGAATTCGACCGCCGCCATCATGTGCGCCCAGACGGAATCCTCGCCGCCGTCGGCATATGGCACACGCTGGTCGAGGTAGGCGAAATCGCCCGTCTCTCGGATGTAGGCGCAGACCGCGATGATCAGCCACAGGTGATCGTCGGAGAACCATTGCGGCCAGTCCGGGTACTCGGCGGCGAGCCCCGGTCCACCCTCGCCGGTCAGCGGATAGAACTGGTGCCAGGTGTGGCCGTCGTGGAACTGGACTTCCCAGATCCGGGTCAGCATCAGGCGGGCGTGATCGGGGACGGTGTGCATCGTGCCCAGGGTGTCCTGGGCGCTGTCACGCGTGCCCATGCCGCGGCCCATGCCGGTCTCGTAGCCGGAGACGAAGCGCGACCAGTACAGAGTGGTCCGGCACTGGACCTGGTTCCAGAAGTTGAGCATCGCGTTCGTGTCGGCGTCCGGGGTGTCGACCGTGAAACGCGAAAGGTAGGCGTCCCAGTCGTCACGGAGGGCCGCAAACGCGGCGTCGACCTCGGCCGCGTCACCGAACCGCGCCACGGTGCGAGCGATCTCGGCGGGTCGCTCAGTGATGCCCATCACATAGACGAGCCGGCGCTCCTCGCCCGGTGCAAGCTCGATGTCGTGGGTCAGCGACCCCACGCTGTTGCCACGCGGGGATGGGGCGTTGGATGGCTCGCCCGTCTCGACGACGATCGGGTCGGCCAGGTCGCGGCAACGGCCTACGAAGTCCTCGCGGTCGCAGGTGTAGCCGCTCGGTGCCGCACTGGAGCCGAAGAAGTAGACGAGCGGGTTGAACTTCGTCCGGACCCGGATGATGCCCTCTTCACACGAGCTGAAGACGATGTGCTGGGCCCAGTCGAGATTGACCGTGTCCTGATTGGCGTCGAAGAAGCTGAACTCGGCGTAGGTGAAGCTGCGCAGGCGGCGCGGGGCGGTGCCGGTGTTGCGCACGCGAAGCACCCACAGCTCGCAGGGGACGGGTTCGTCGGCAGAACTCGGCGGGACGAAGTACGTGATCTCAGCCGCGATCCCATTGCGAGCGCTCGAGATGCGCGTATAGGCGGCCCCGTGGCGGCATTCATAGCTCTCCAGGTCGCGCCGGACCGGCTGCCAGGTGGGGCTCCAGTACTCGCCCGTCTCCTGGTCGCGCAGGTAGACGTAGCGGCCCGGCTGATCGGCCGGGATAGCATTGTAGCGGTAGCGAGTGACGCGCCGGTTGCGCGGGTCGCGGTCGAACGAGTAGCCGCCGCCGGTGTTGGAGACGATGCCGCCGTAGCGTCCTTCACCGATGTAGTTGATCCAGGGCGTCGGCGTGTCGGGTCGGCTGATGACGTACTCGCGGGCCGTCGCGTCGAAGTAGCCGTACGGATTGGCCCCGATCCTGGCCGCTTTCTGGATCACTCGACGAACGCCTCGACTTCGATAACCCGGCCCGGCCGCGCCGGCAGCGGGACGACGTTCCCGGCGATCGCCTCCCCGTCAACGACGAGCCGGGATACACGGCCGGTCGAACCCTTCGGCTTGCGCACGGCGATCCTGTAAATCGTGCCGCGGAACCGGCGAGTGACCGCAAAGTCTCCCCAATCGGCGGGCACCGCCGGGTCGATGCGCAAACCCTGGTGCTCGGCGCGGATGCCGAGGATCCACTGGGTAATGGCCACGAAGTTCCACGCGGCGGCGCCACTCAGCCAGGAGTTCTTGGCCTCGCCGGGCGTCGGGGCATCTTTGCCCGCGATCATCTGGGCGTAGACATAGGGCTCGCAGCGGTGGATCTCCGAGATCCCCTCCCGGGCCGATGGGTTGATCCGCATGTAGTAGTCCAGCGCGCCCTCGCCGTTGCCGGCCATCGCCTCGGCGATCATCACCCACGGGTTGGTGTGGCAGAAGATGCCGGCGTTCTCTTTGTAGCCCTGCGGATACGTGGAGATCTCGCCAAGGTTCAGGTGGTAGTGCGTGTAGGCGGGGTTGTTCAGGACGATGCCGTGCGGCGTAGCCAGGCGCTCCCGGACGGACACCAGCGCCCTGGCCGCCTTGCCGTCGTCGAGGCCGATGCCGGCCACGATGCAGATGCCCTGTGGCTCGATGAAGATCTGGCCTTCCTCGTTATGCGACGAGCCCACGACGTTGCCGTAGTAATCGTAGGCGCGCCGGAACCAATCTCCGTCCCAGCCGGCCGTCGTGACGACGCCGGTCATGGTCGCCGACGCGTTCCGGCAGCGCCTCGCCTCGGCGGCATCGCCGCGCAGATCCGCCATGGCGGCCATCTCGTCGGCTGCCAGCACGAAGAGACCGCCGATGAAGACAGACTCGGCCACCCCACCGGCCCTATTCTCGGTCGTCTGAAACGACTCGCCGGGCGTCTCGGAGAAGCAGTTGAGATTGAGGCAGTCGTTCCAGTCGGCTCGACCGATGAGCGGCAGTCCGTGGGGGCCGAGCCGGTCGAGGGTGTAGCCGATGCAGCGCTGGAGGTGCTCGTATAGCGGCTTCTCCGAGCCTGGCTCGTTGTCGAAGGCAACGGGCACATCGAGGATGGAAGTGTCGCCGGTTTCCTTGAGGTAGACGGCCACGCCCAGCACGAGCCAGGCCGGGTCGTCGTTGAAGCCGCTGCCGACGTCGTCGTTGCCGCGCTTGGTCAGCGGCTGGTACTGATGATAGGCACCGCCCGTCGGCAGCTGGGTGGCAGAGATGTCGAGGATTCGCTCGCGTGCCCGCTCCGGGATCATGTGGACGAAGCCGAGCAGGTCCTGGTTTGAGTCGCGAAAGCCCATGCCACGGCCGATGCCCGACTCGAACAGGGAGGCCGACCTCGACAGGTTGAACGTCACCATGCACTGGTAGGGGTTCCAGACGTTGACCATACGGTCGACGTGCTCGTTGCCGGTCTCGACGTGGAACGTGCTCAGCAGATCCGTCCAGTAGTCGCGCAGGGCTTGGAGGGCCGCCGCCACGACCTTCGGCTGGAGGTACTTCTCGATGATCGGCTTGACGGTCCGCTTGTCGATCGTCTGCGAACCGGGCGGATCGAACTTGCGGTCTTTCGGGTTCTCACAGTAGCCGAGCACGAAGACGACTTCCTTCGCCTCTCCGGGGGCAAGCTCAAGCCGGACGTGGTGAGAGCCTATCGGCTGCCAGCCATGGGCCTCCGAATCGGTCGCCTGGCCGCGCTCGACGGCGATCGGCCGGTCCCAGCCGCGGTACGGCCCGAGGAACGCGTCGCGCTGCGTGTCGAAGCCGGCCAGCGGCTCCGAGCAGGCGAAGTAGGCAAAGTGGTCGCGCCGCTCACGGTACTCCGACTTGTGGTAGATGACGCCATCTTCGATCTCGACCTGGCCTATCGAGTAGTTGCGCTGGAAGTTGGTGTTGTCTTCCAGGGCCTCCCACAGACAGAACTCGATCGAGCTGAAGAGCGACACCTTCGCCGGCGCGGTCCGCTCGTTCGTGACGCGCACCCGCCAGATCTCGAGATTCTCGCCGAGCGGCACGAAGTAACACGTCTCGGCCCGGATCCCGTGCAACCGCGACTCGATGATCGAATAGCCCAGACCGTGACGGCAGCTGTAGTCCTCGAGATCGCGCTGGGTCGGCTGCCAGCTCGGGCTCCAGAAGTCGCCTGAGTTGTCGTCCCGAAGGTAGATGTAGCGCCCGCCCAGGTCCAGCGGCGCGTTGTTGTAGCGGTATCGAGTCAGACGCCGAAGGCGCGCGTCGCGGTAGAAGGAGTAGCCACCGGCCGTGTTCGAGATGATTCCGAAGTAGCTTTCGCTGCCGAGGTAGTTGATCCAGGGCAGCGGCGTGTCCGGTCGCGTGACGACGTACTCGCGCTGGTCGTTATCGAAGTGGCCGTAGCGCACCGAAACTCCTTCTGGACCTGCCGGGCTGCCCTGCCGCCGAATACGCCACAGCCGGCCACGGGCCCGCGGTCCAGGGAACCGCGGGCATTCGACGCCCTGCCTCGGGGACTCCGTTTCCGTCGGACGCAGGCCCGACTCAGTCTACCCGGCAGACCCCCTGGCCGAGGCCGAAGCAGCCAACGAAGTGATCGTCTTCGACCTTCAACAGCGTCGGCGCAGCCGCAGCACCGGTGCCGTCAGCGGCCGTGGCGGTCGGTGGATAGGCCTGGTGGAACAGGCACGTCCCCGAGTCATTACCGCCGTGCCCCGGATCTCGGCTTCGACGTCACGCGGCCGCGCCCAACCCCGCGGGTAACGGAGCGTTCCGCTGCCAAATTCGTTGCAGCATCCAACAAACTATTGGCATTGTCAACCCTCCGCAAGCAGGGTTGACGCCCGAGACGTGAGGGTCTCAGGCGCGTCGTTGGCGTAGCTCGGAGCAGGTTCTTGCTGCAAAGGCATGATGGCCGGGTCGCTCAGCAACGGAGCCAGGGCGAGCTCTGCCGCTCCGAGCAGAAGCGCGTTGCTTCCGAGGCGGACGGTCACCAGGTCGACCATCGCTCGTGGCGCCGGCATGGCCCTCTTCTCGAGCTCGCGCAGGATGGGCGCCCGCACGTAGGGGTAGACGCGGGCGTACAGCCCGCCCAGAGAAACCCGATTCGGGTTGAAGATGTTCACCAGGCCGGCAATGCCGATGCCAAGTCCGCGACCCGACTCGGCAAGAGCCGCGAGCGCTACCTTGTCGCCTCGGTTCGCGGCCGCGATCAGGTCCTCGAGCGCCAGCGTGCCTCCCAACGGGTCCCGGCCCGATCGGCGGAGCAGGGCCTCCTCGCCCACCACGGACTCCAGGCACCCTCGCGCACCGCAGTGGCACAGGTCGCCGTCAGGATCGATGGTGACATGCCCGACCTCGCCCGCATAGCCTGCCGAGCCGCCGAGCAATCGACCGTCCACGACGATGCCGGCGCCCAGCCCGCCTTCGCCCCAGATGCAGATGAAATCGCTTGTGCCCCTGCCAGAGCCACGCAGATGCTCCGCGGAGGCCGCCAGATCGGCGTCATTGCCCACGAAGACGGGGACATTCAGGTCCTCGAATTCCTCCCTGATGAGCCGCCCAATCGGGATATCCCGCCACCCCAGGGCCGGCGCCTCGAGCACATGCCCATCCTCGGACCGAACGAGCCCGGGAACCGAGACTCCTATGGCAACGATGCGGGGCCCGTTCTCCAGGCCGGCCAGCAGCGGCCGGACGAGGCCGCCAAGATCCACTACGACCTTCTCAGGATTCGTGTTGCACAGGGACTCGTCGCGACGGATCGAGGCGACGACCTTGCCGCCAAGGCCGACGACGGCGGCCCCCATCCAGTCCGTGGCGAGGTCGACGGCAAGGGCACCCGGGCCGTCCTGGCGCAATTCCACGACCGGCGACGGCCGTCGAGGAGACTGTGGAATTGGCGTCGAACGACGACGCTCCCGGACGATGCGGCGCGCCGTGAGTTCCGCTACGAGCGAGGCGACGGTGCTCCGATCCAGATGAAGCCGGGCAGCCAGCTCGGATTTGGGCAGGGGCCGGCTGACGTGCAGCTCCTGCAGCAACCTGCTGAGGTTATGGCGCCTGATCTCAGCCTGAGCGCCTGCAACCTGGCCTCGATTACCCAACGGGTGGCGTTTCCTTCATGAGGCCGTGCCCGACAACGGAGTCGACCGAGCCGGTGGGCAGGAACCTACCATTTAGCGTAGCGTACAACAAAACAGGTCGCACGTTCCGAAGCGATCGAGTTCGTTCGGGCGCGCGGTTAGTTCGGTCGCCTGGTTCGGACGCGCCCCCAGGTAGTCCGATGCGGCGCCGTTAGCGACGCCTGTTCCACGGCTGACCGGACGCCGGTCGCCCCGACGCCGGAGCGCGCTGTCTCAGGAGCGCGTCGATCTCGGCGCGCAGCTTCCGGCCGAAGGTCGCCCGCTGCAGCCACTCCAGGTAGACAACGTCGTAACGCGCAATCTCGCCGAGGGACCAGCCGGCGTACCGACCGAAGTCCAGGACGGTCCCGGACGGATGGCCCGGCGGCGGGCCCGCATGAGTCGCGTCCGTCTGTCGCGGTGCTTCGGCCTCGGGCTTGGCGCCCGTCCCGGGCGGTGTCTCCGCTGCCGGCGTCGCCGCAGCGGGCGTCGGCGCGGTTGAGGCGGGCCGGCTGTCCGCTCCAGTGCGCGAGGCATCGTAGGCCGCTCGTCGATCCGGGTCGCCGAGCACATCCCAGGCGTCATTCAGGGCGATCATCCGACGTGCGTCGCCGCCGTGGTCGGGGTGGTATTTCCGCGCCAGCGTCCGATATGCAGCCCGAACGACGTCCGCCTCGGCGCGCGGGCTGACCTGGAGCACCTCGTAGTAGTCGGGCATGGCCGAGAGACTACAACCTTGGTGCCCTCCGAGGCGAGGGCCCGTAGAGATTTCCTGACGGTCCCGGACCGGAGCGGCACGAACCGGGAGCGCGGGCCGGCCGGCGTCTCATCTGACGGCCGCTCCCGCCCGCTCGGGACTGCCTGCCCAGCGGGTAGTAGAGTGAGGGAGGGGTGTCCCGAGCCGATGTCGTGTCCATGCGCCCGGAGTCTTCGCCCAATGCCCGACCGACCGATTTCGGACGAGTTGCACAAATCGATCGTCGACAACCTGGCCGACGGCGTCTACTACGTCGAGCCGGACCGCACGATCAGGTACTGGAATCACGGGGCTGAGAAGCTGGCAGGCTACGACGCCTCGGCCCTGGTGGGGCGGCGTTGCTACGACAACATCCTCGCCCACGTCGACGCCCAGGGGAATTCGCTGTGCCACTCGACCTGCCCGCTGGCCGCCTCGATGCTCGACGGCGAGTCTCGGGACGTGACAATCTGGCTGCGCCATCGCGAGGGCTACCGCAAGCCGGTGCGCGTCAGGACGGCCGCCGTCCGGGACGCGACGGGCACGATCGTCGGCGGCGTGGAAACGTTCTCCGACGCGTCCGCCGTGGTGAGGGCCGCCGAGGCTGCGGACCGGGCTCGCCATGACGCTTTGACCGACGAGCTGACCGGCCTGCCGAACCGTCGAATGTTCGACGCGGCGGTGCGGACCCGGTTGGAGAACATGATCCGCTACAGCTGGCAGTTCGGCCTGCTGGTCGTCGACATCGACAACTTCAAGGCCGTGAACGATCAGTTCGGGCACGCCGTTGGCGACGCCGTTCTGACGGGCGTCGCAAAGACGATCCAGGGCGCGGTCCGGGCAGGCGACATGGTGGCTCGCTGGGGCGGCGAGGAATTCGCGGTCCTGGTCGAAGCCTCCGAGGTCGGCGGCCTTGCCGAGACCGCCGAACGGGTGCGCGCACTCGTGGCCCAGTCCGAAGTCCGTCACGAGGCCCTGGTGCTGAAGGTCCAGGTCTCGGCCGGGGGCTCGCTGGCCTCCCGTGACGACACGCCGGAGAGCCTCTTCGAGCGCGTCGACGGCGCCCTTTACTCGGCCAAGCGCAGCGGCCGCGATCAGATCGCCATCGTGGAATAGGAAGGACCCCTCCCGGTAGCCGGAGAGGGGCCGTTTCACGCTCGGAACCTGGTGAGCCCGCAGGGATTCGAACCCTGAACCTAGGGATTAAGAGTCCCCCGCTCTACCGTTGAGCTACGGGCCCACGGCCGCGAAGGATACAGCAACCGGAGCCACGGGTGCCGCCCACGCCTCAGAACGGCTTTGCGGCGGGCCGAAGGCGCTGGCCACCCGTGCGCCGGCGCCGGTCTCATCGAAATGGACTACCGCTTATCGGGACCCTCGGTACCTACAGCCAGGACCCCGCCGGGGGCTACGATAGGCGGCGCGATGAAGGCCCCGACCTGAGCTCGGAGGGAGAGTCGCGCCCGGGACGACAGAACGTGGTACATGCCTTGTCTGGAGAAGATCTCAGCCTTCTGGACCAGCTCGGCGCCGGGTTGGCGATCGTCGATCCGGCCGGCCAGGTCGTGCGGTGGAACGACCACGCGGCGCGGATCCTCGGAATCGCAGCCGCCGACGCACTGGGCACGCCGTGGGTCGACTGCCTGACCGTTATCCGAGGCGACGACACTGCCGGAGCCACGTTCCGCCTGGAGATCCTCCAGACGGACGGCTGGCACGGTCCTCTTCAGGTGCGCCTCCGCGACGGTCGCACGAAGTGGCTCCGAGCTCACGTGCAGCCGATCAGGCTGCCGGAGTTCGCCGGCAAGGCGGGCGTTGCCGCCATGTTCTGGGATGGCGAGGGTCCCGACCGGGCGGTATCAGGGCCCGACGCGGCGCAGCTGCCCTATCGCGACCTCTTCCTCCGCTCGCCGGAGGCGCTCTTTCTCGCCGACATGGACAGCGTCATCATCGACGCCAACGAGGCAGCCGCGGCCATCCTGCGCACCACGACGAAGGAGTTGATCGGGAAGGTCCTCGTTCGCTACATGGTCGGGCGGTCGGATGCGGATACCGCCGCCGACCGTGCGGAATTGCTCGCTTCCGGCTCGATAGTCCGGCATGTCCCCGTCCAGCCCGCATCAGGCGAGTTCTTTCCTGCAGAGATCATCGTCTCAATCGCGACTCCGATGGCCGGTGGGTACGGCTACGCCCTGATCCGGGTGAGCGACAGGACGCAGGAAGAACATGTGGAGGCGATGCTCCGCAACCTGGCCGTTCTGGCGCGGCCGGGGGACCAGCAGCTCGAGGCCGAGGAGGTCGCGCAGCGGGCGCTCGAGATCATCTCCGCCAGCTGGGCCGCCGGAGCGGCCGTCGCGATCTTCGACAGCGCGGACGGTCTCTCCATCGTCGCCGGGACGAGCACGCCCGAGACGGTCCGGGCCATTCTGAGCGGCGTCGATCCGGCTCGCTCGCCGCTCGCCTTGCTCGTCAACGACGCGCAGGTTCCGTTCGAGATGGATCTGGGCGACCCGCACGCGCCTGCGTGGGCCGAACGGGCCAGGGCCCTGGGTCTGTCCGGCCTGCTGGCCACGCCACTCTGGTACGACGATCGCCGCATCGGGGCGATGGTCCTGCTCTGGGCCGGCGATCCGCCACCCGCGCTCGACCCCGCCCGCCTCGAGCAGACGGGCCGCTACGTGGGTCTGGCGATCGGCAGCGTAGCCACGCGCTTGAAATTGCAGCGCGACGCGGAGCTGCGGGAAAGCCTGGCGGGATCGGCTCGTATCGGCGGTGTGGTCGTCGAGCAAATGACCGACGCGATAGTGACGACGGACGCCAATGACCGGGTCACGGCCGTAAACCCCGCCGGCGAGCGTCTGTACGGCCTGGCGGAGGACGAGGCCGTCGGGCACCGCCTGGACGAGGTCATCGAGCAGCTTCGTCTCGACGGGGCGCCTCTGGGCACGGAGGCAAAGGCCGAGGCAGCCTCAATGGGCTACTGGCACGGTCGCGTCGTCCATCGACCGCTGATCGGCAGCTTCGCCGGCCGGCCCATCGTCGTCGACCTGTCACTGACCTCGCTCCGAGACGACCAGCACAAGCCGGCCGGTCACATAGCGATGAGCCACGAGGTCGTGACCACCGCCCACATAGAAGCGGAGGCGGCCGCTCTCGGCTCCCTGGCCGTGGCGACGGGGCGGGCGCGGAGCCGGCATGAGGTGGCCGAGGTAGCCCTGGAGCGCCTCTGCGAGGTCACCCTGGCCGATGCTGGCATCATCGAGACCTGGGGAGAACAAGGTGCTCCCACGGTGATCGAGGCGAGTCGCGGACTCAGCCCGGAGGTGCTGGAGGTCATTCTCCACACGGACATCCCGGAGCTCGGCTCCGCCCTCGACAGGCCCGGCGCTGTCGTCGCCTTCGAGAGCCTGGGGTCGTTCCTGAAAGGTACGGAGGTGGCCGCGGCCCTGGCGAAAGAGGGTCTCAAGACCGGCTTCTTGGTCGACCTGCGCAGTCGCGACGAGTCGATCGGCTTCCTCGGACTGGGGGCGCGCCGCCAGGCCTGGGGTCGGCCAGGCGATGAGCTCATCCTGCAGGCCGCGGCCCAGGTCGTGAGCGCGCTGGAGAATGCCCGGCTGATGGAGCGCCTGGAAGGTGGGTTGGAGCAGGAGCGCCGCCTGACGGCGCAGCTCGAGACCCTGCTGGGCCTGACGCTCCTGCCCCAGGGAGAGATCGACGAGAACACCCTGGCGTCTTTCCTGCTGGAGCGGATCGTCGGCGCGCTCGGGGCGGACAGCGGGCTCGCGGTCCGGACCAGCGACGACCGGTTCCGCGTCGTCGCCTCTCTGCGAGCACAGCCTTCGATGGTCCAGGCAATCTCGACCCTCCCGGCCAGCAGCTACGACTTCTGGCAGCGACTGACCGCGTACCCCGGCGTCGGAGCGTTCCACCAGAACATGGACCAGCTCGTCCCTGAGGATGGCGACGCCGAGGCGATGCTCGCTCCAGGTGCTGTGTCCTACGCGGCGTTCCCGATCCGCGATGGGGAGAAGGCCATTGGCGCCCTGATGTGCTACTTCAACACGACCGACGAGGTCGCCCCGGCGTGGGACCGGACCATCGACGCGGTGGGTCGGATCATCTCGATCGCCTACGCCAACATCCGAATGAGCGAGGGCCTCAACGAGGCGGCCGATCACGAGCGCCGCCTGACGGCCGAGCTGCGTGCCCTCCAGGAGCTGACGCTGCTCGGCGCCTCCACCGACGACCTCGCACGCCTCGCCCAGGAGACGATCGAGGCGGTCGTCGTCTCCACCGGAGCCGCCGGCGGCGGGTACATCCTGGTTGACCCCTCGACATCGAGGGTGGATCCGATCGTCTGGGTCGGGCAATCGAGCCACAGCTGGGCGGCCCTGAGCGAATCGCCGACGATTCCCGCCGACTGGCCCCCGCTCGGCCGACTGGGGTCCGAGGAAGGAGTCTGGCTTTCGAGAGGTGACAGGTCAGGCGCCGGCGCGGAAGGCGGCGAAGAGGCGGCCGGCGCCCAGGCGGTGCTGCCGCTGCGAGTCGACGGGCGGCTCGCCGGCGTGCTGCATCTGGAATGGTCGGCTTCGCCGCGGGTGGAGCAGTTCGACGACCACTTCCTGGAGCCCATCGCCCGCATTTGCAGCATCGGTCTGGCCAACTTCCGGCTGCGCTCCGAGCTGCTCCACCGCGCCGCGGCGCAGCGAGCCCTGGGCCATCGCCTCGACACTCTCGACGAGCTGACGCGGATCGGCGGGGAGGCCAGCTCCTTCGAGGAGCTGGCCCACCGAACGGTGAGCCTGGTCCGCGAGGCACTCGGCGCGGCCGGCGTGTGCTACCTGCTCATAGAACCCGGACGCCACTTCGAGACGCATGCCGTGGCCGGCGAAACGGGCGCCTTCCGGCAGTGGCTCAAGGGCGTTTCCGCCAGGGAGGCCCCGGGCGGAGCCACTCTGCTCTCGGGCGGAGGGAGCGTCCTGGGGGACTTCGTCGCCACTCAGGTCAGCGAGCGGGTTCTGCCGATGGCGCGGGCGACGGGCTTCAGGTCGTTCGCCGCGATCCCGATCCGCACCGGTGAGGAGCTGGCCGGTGCCTTGCTGTGCTTCTTCGAGCAGACGGCCGCTGCCCTCCCCGTCGACGAGGCGGCGCTGGATTCGGTCGCGCGGATCGGAGGCATCGCCCTGGCCAACTTCCGCCTTCGCGAGCGCCTCGTTTCATCCGAGGAGCGGTATCGGACCCTCTTCGAAGAGTCGCCCGACGCGCTGTTCGTGACCGCGCTCGACAGCACCGTCCTCGACGCCAACGAGGCCGCGGTGCGCCTGTACCACGTCAACCGCGGCGAGGTCCTGGGCCGATACTTCGGTCAGCTCATGTCCGCCGACGAGCGCGAGATGGCTCGCCGCCGCCAGATAGTCTGGGCCCAGGGCAGGGGCACGTTCAGCGATCGCGGGCACCGGCCCGACGGCTCGGAGTTCCCCGTCGAGGTGGAGGTTCGAGTGGTCGAGCTGGGCGACCAGCGGCGCTTCCTCTCGCTCGTGCGCGATCTGTCGGACCAGGAGCGCCTCACCAACGAGCTGCTGCAGGCCCAGAAGATGGAGGCGATTGGCCAGCTCGTGTCCGGCGTGGCTCATGAGCTCAACAACCCGCTGGCGGCGATCATCGCGTTCAGCCAGCTGATGCGCGGAGACCAGCGGTTGCCCGACGACATGAAGCACGACGCCGGCCTGCTCGTCCAAGAAGCCGACCGAACCAGGCGCATCGTCCAGAACCTGCTGGACTTCGCCCGCCAGCGCCCGCCAGAGCGACGGCAGACGAACATCGCCACTCTGGTTCGGAGCGTGCTCGAGCTGCAGTCGTACGCGCTGAGCACGAACCGGGTGCAGGTCCTGGTCGAGATCCCCGACGATCTGCCTGAGGTGGACCTCGACCGCGCGCAGATGCAGCAGGTCCTGCTGAACCTGACCATCAATGCGATTCAGGCTTTCCGGACTCGCGAGCGGGCCGCGCAGGCTCACCTGTGGGTGACCGCGACCGTCGTAAAGCCCAGCCGGGGACCGGGCGGCCTCAAGGCCGAAGGACTGACCGACGACCAGGAGCGCGTCCGGATCACCATTCGCGACGACGGCCCGGGCGTGCCCGAAGCTGCCCGAGTGCGGCTTTTCGACCCGTTCTTCACCACCAAGCAGCCGGGCGAAGGCACAGGCCTCGGGCTGTCCGTCTCATTCGGCATCGTCGCCGCGCACGACGGTCACCTCTGGTACGAACCGGGCCCGGGCAATCTCGGAAGCTGCTTCATGATCGAGCTGCCTGTTCGGGCAAAACCGATGAACGAACGGCAGCTGGCGGCGGCCCTGGAGGCGAGCACCCGGCGCGTGGCCCTACCCGGAGAGGAGGCGCCGGCGGGCGACAAACCGGCGGGGATCGAACCGGCGGGCGACAAACCGGCGGGGATCGAATCGGCGGGGATCGAGCCAGAGAGCAAGCCGAAGGCGCCCAGGCGCGGACGCAGTACCGCACCGGCCGAGAGTTCGTCACCCGGCGGCGCTCGCCGCCTCGCAGCGACGGCCCGCGGCCAGGACACTGACGATCCGGCTGTCGTACCGGCGCAGAAAGCCACGCGCGCGACCCGGGCCAGGACGCGGACTGCGGCTCCTGCCGCGCCGCCCGCTCCTGCCGGAGCGCCCGCCGCCCCGGCTGCCTCGCCTGCGCCATCGGCGTCGGCGCGCGAAACCGCGGCTCTGCCGACCGCTCGGCTGCGCATTCTGGCCCTCGACGACGAACCTTCGATCCGGGCCTTCCTCAAGAAGGTCCTTGCTGCGTCCGGCATGGACTGTGACCCGTTCCAGGACGGCGCCCAGGCTCTAGAGGGTTTGCGCGAAATGACTTACGACGTGATGCTCATCGACCATCGAATGGCCGGCATGAGTGGCACCGAGTTCTACGATGCCGCGATCGAGTTCCGGCCCGAGCTGGCCAAACGCGCGGTGTTCATGAGCGGCGACGTACTGAACCCGGATCTGCGGGGCTTCGCCACCAGACGCGGCGTCAGGCTGCTGGCAAAGCCGTTCGACATCGACGCTGTGATCCGGGTCGTGCGCGAGGCGATCTCAGCCGCCCAAGCGGACGAGCGCCAGGGGCGCTAGGGCTGGCACCGGGCTCTCGCGCCCGGTCGCCAACTGCCGCGGCTGTTGGCGCCGCGGCCGTTGGCGCCGTGGCCGTTGGCGCCGCCGCAGTTGGCGCCGCCCGCCGGGCGGCTACCTCACGCGTGCCGATCCGGACCCGGACGCGGCGCCGACCAGACGGTCGAGGATGGCGTCGGCGGCGGCGTACGGATCGATCTCGTGAGCTGCCACAGAGCGGAGCAGCTCTCCGGCCGCGGGTGCAGCCGGATCGGGTTGCACGCCCAAAAGGGCCCGGGGCGTCGCGGCGACTGACGCCTCCGCACCCTCGAGCGCGCGCACGCGCGCGTGCAGCCGATCCACGAGCACGGCCCAGACCTGGGCCTCGGCCCGCCTGAGGCGCGCGGATTCGCCGTCGGAGCCACGGGCCGAGGAACGGTGCCGGTCGATCGCGCCGAGGAGCTCAGCCACTCCCTCGCCGGTGGCAGCAGTGGTCACCAGCACCTCCGGGTGCTTGGGCGCGGGCCGGCCCGGCCGCGCCTCGCGGGGAGCGTCGGCGAGCATGGCGTGGAGCTGGCCCGCGGTTCGGTGCGCGCCCGGTCGATCGCCCTTGTTGACGACGATGACATCGGCCACCTCGAGCAGGCCCGCCTTGATGGCCTGGATCTCGTCGCCCATCTCGGGCGCCTCGACGACGATCGTGGTGTCCGCGGCGGCGGCAACTTCGACTTCACTCTGCCCCGTGCCCACCGTCTCTATCAGCACCACGTCGAAGCCGACGGCGTCGAAGACGGCGGCGGCGGCGCTCGTCGCGGAGGAAAGGCCGCCAGCGTGGCCGCGCGCCGCCATCGACCGGATGAAGACGTCGGCGTCCGTGGCGTAGGCCTGCATCCGGACTCGATCGCCAAGAACGGCGCCGCCCGTGATGGGACTGGACGGATCCACCGCCACTACAGCCACCGGCCGGCCGGCGCGGCGAAGCTCTCCGATCAGCGCGGCCACGAGCGTGCTCTTGCCCGCGCCCGGGGGCCCGGTCACGCCAATCAGCTGGGCATGGCCCGCCCGCGGGTAGAGCCGCCGCAGCGCCACTTCGGCGAGGGGCGTTCGGTTCTCGACGGCCGTCAGGAGCCGGGCCAGGGCCCGGCGATCTCCTACGAGCGCCGCCTCGCAGAGCAGGTCCGCCCGCTCGACGACCGATCCTTCGGCAGCCTTCGATCCTTCGGCAGCCTTCGATCCTTCGGCCGCCTTCGACCCTTCGGCCGCCTTCGACCCTTCGGCCGCCTTCGACCCCTGCGAGCCGGCCATTCCGGTCGCCCTAGTCCCGCGCCCGGGCGTTGGCGCGCAGGAAGTCGGCCACCTGGGCGATCGTCGTGCCGGGCCCGAAGACGGCGGCAACGCCCGCCTCCTTGAGCGCAGGAACGTCATCGTCGGGGATGATCCCGCCGGCGGCCACCAACACATCGTCCATGCCGCGCTCGCGCATCAGAGCGCAGATCCGGGGCAGCAACGTCATGTGAGCGCCCGACAGGATGGACAGGCCCACGACGTCGACGTCCTCCTGGAGGGCGGCGGTGACGATCATCTCCGGGGTCTGGCGCAGGCCGGTGTAGACGACCTCGAAGCCTTCGTCGCGAAGACCGCGCGCGAGCACCTTGGCGCCGCGATCGTGCCCGTCGAGCCCCGGCTTGGCGATGAGAACCTTGAGCGGTCGATCAGTCATGCCCGAATGATAGCGGCGCCGACGCACCGCTTGAGCGCTCAGACCCTCGGGACCGCCCGCGCCAGGTGCGCCATGAACTCGTCGCGCGTTTCCTTCGTCGTCCGGAACGTACCCAGGACGCTGCTCGTGACCATCGTCGCGCCGCCCTTCTGGACGCCGCGCATGGCCAGACAGAGGTGCTCCGCCTCGATGACTACGCCCACGCCGTAGGGATTGAGCCTCTGCTGCAGGAAATCCGCGATCTGCTGGGTCATGCGCTCCTGGACCTGCAGCCGCCGGGCATACATCTCCACGACGCGCGGGATCTTCGACAGACCGATGACTCGCCCGCGAGGCAGGTAGCCGACGGAGGCGATCCCGAAGAACGGCAGCATGTGATGCTCGCACAGCGAGTAGAAAGGAATCCCCTTGATCACGACCATCTCGCTGTAGCCGACGTCGAAGACGGCGCCGTTGATCAGCCGATCCGGGTCCACGCGGTAGCCGCACGTCAGCTCGAGCCACATCTTGTGCATCCGCTCCGGCGTGCGGAGCAGCCCCTCGCGCTCGGGATCCTCGCCGATCTCGATCAGGATCTGGCGAACCGCCTGCTCGATGCCGCCGTCGGTCGTCCGAGTGCCGGCCGGGCGGCCCGCTGCCGACTCGGTCGCCGCCGCCGGTTCGCCGTCCTCGCCCGCCTCGATCTCCTCGACGAACTGGCGCATGTGCGCCTCGAGTTCGCTTCGATCTGTCGTGTCGGGCTTGTCGGGGGGCATGGGCTGGCTCCTTCTTCCCCATCGTACGCCGGATGCCGGCGCAGCGGCCGGGTCGCGGGTCTCCGCCCGAAGTCGTGGGCCGTAGCATATGGGCCATGCCCAACCCACCCAGAAAGAAGCCGCTGCGACGGCGTCCCGCCACCGACGCCATGAGCGCGCGCCAGTTCCAGGACCTCGTGGAACGTGCCCTTGATGCGATCCCGGCGCCGTACTCGCGCGCGCTCGACGAGGTCGTGGTCGTGGTGGAGGACGAGCTTTCGCCGGCGCAACGCCGCGAGTCAGGCCTGGGCCCGAACGACGACCTGTACGGGCTCTTCGAAGGGGTGCCCCGGACCGAGTGGGCGGCCGACTGGGCGATGATCCCGAACAAGATCACGCTCTTTCGGTTCGCCCTCGAGGAGGACTTCCCGGATCCGGTCGAACTCGAGCACGAGGTCCGAGTAACGGTCCTCCACGAGCTGGGCCACTACCTGGGCATCGACGACGATCGCCTGCACGAGCTGGGCGCATACTGAGCGCCTCGGCCCCTACTCCACCGCCGCCGGGATCTCGAGTGGCGCGGCGCCCGCCAGCAATTCGCCGAGCCGCCCCGTCTCCACGTTGCCGCCGCTGAAGACCACGCAGACCCGCTCGCCGTCGTGGATCGGCACGCGGCCGAAGAGCACGGCCGCCAGCGCCGCCGCCCCGGCCGGCTCCACGAGCTGCTTCATCCGTTCCAGCGCGAAGCGCACCCCGGCCAGGATCGTGGCGTCGTCGATGAGGGCGATCCCGTCCAGGTAGCGCCTGGCCATGGCCATCGTCCACTCCCCGGCGAAGGGCGAACCCAATCCGTCGGCCACCGACGCCGGCTGGATGGGCACGATCTCACCGCGCTCCAGGGCGAGCGACAGCGCGTTGGACTTCTCCGGTTCCACGCCGTAGACGCGCACTCCGGGTCGCGTCTCCTTGATCGCCGCGGCGGTCCCGGTGCAGAGCGCCCCGCCGCCGATGCCCGCGACCACGACGTCCACCTCGGGCAGGTCGTCGAGGATTTCCAGGCCCACGGTCCCCTGCCCGGCGATGATCAACGGATCGTCGAACGGGGGCACGAACGTTAGCCCGCGCTCGGCCTGGACCTCCTCCATCCGCTTCCACGTCTCGCCGACGTGCTCGCCAAAGAGAATCACCTCGGCGCCGTAGCCGCGGCACGCGTCGACCTTCGAGCGGACCGCGCCAGCCGGCATCATGACGACGGCGTGGACACCGGCCTCGTGGGCGGCCAGCGCCACTCCCTGGGCGTGGTTGCCGGCGGAGAGAGTGATGACGCCCGCGGCCCGCTCCGCGGCGGAGAGAGCCGCCATCTTGTTGAGCGCTCCGCGGATCTTGAAGGCGCCCGTCTTCTGGAGATGCTCCGCCTTGGCGTAGACGCGTCCATCTCCGACGTGCACTCCGCGCGCCGCGAGCACCCGGGCGGCGGTTGACGAGGCCAGAATGGGCGTGCGGGCGATGCGTCCGTCGAGGACGCGCCGGGCTTCGTGGAATCGTTCGAGCGGGACGATGCGGTCGGGCATGCGGGAAGTATGGCGCCGGATGCCGCACCGGGCCGGGCCCGGCCGGCCACGCCGCAACGCGACGGCGATGCAACCTCGGGCCCGCGTCGAGCATCGATACAGGTAGAGGCAACGGCCGGCGGCCAATCCGCCGGCTCAGAGGGAGGCAGATGGAGCGAGCGCTCGTCGAGAGAGCCCGATCGGGCGATCGCGCTGCCTTCGATGCCCTCGTCCGCAGCCGGATCGATGCCGTGTACCGCACCTCGCTCGCGATCCTTGGCGCAGAGGCCGACGCCGCCGACGCGACGCAGGAGACCTTCGTCTCGGCCTGGTGCCACCGTGAAGCACTGCGCGATCCGGACCTCTTCGACGCCTGGCTCGGGCGCATCAACTTGAACGCTTGTCGGGCGCAGCTCCGGCGTCGGGGTCGAACCAGCGTGCGCGAGCTTCGACTGCCGGAGTCCGAAGATGGGCGTGAGCCGGCCTCGACCGAACGAGCGCTCGACGACCGAACGGCCGACGCCGACGCCTTCGATCGAGCCTTCGGCCGCCTGTCGATCGACGATCGCGCCGTGCTCGTCCTGCACCACCTTCATGAGCGGCCGGTCGCCGAGATCGCGGCGGTCCTGGGGGCACCAGAGGGAACGATCAAGTCCCGCCTCCACCGCGCCCGCGCGGCCCTCGAGTCGGCGCTGGCGAAGGAGTCGCGATGAACGACCAGCTGCCTCCCATCGACTCCGACCTGCGCCGGCAACTGGCGCGACGTTCGACCGGACGGCTGCCCGAAGGGCTCCTGGCCGACGTGGCCGCCGCCCTGGATGCGGCCGTAGCAACGCGCGCCATCGCTCGATCGCCGCGGCTGGCCTGGCGCGTTCCGCGACTGGCCGCGGCCGGGATGGGCGCCGCGCTGGTGGCCATCCTTGCGGTCGCGCTCACGCTCCCGGCGTTTCGGGGCGGACCGGCGGCCTCGCCCGCCGGCTACCCGACGGACCGCGCCCTCACGACCGCCGAGCTGACCGCGCTGCTCGCCGGCCCACCACTCGCAACGAATACCACTTTGGTCGTCTCGGCCACCATCGACGCTCGCACCGACGTCTGCCCGATGAACCGCTACCCGACGGTTGGTGTCATCGACGGCATCGATCCGCAGGTCTGCGTGATGGGCGGCCCGCTGTGGGGGCAGATGCCCAGTGCGACAGTCACCGGGACCTTCGCGTTCCGATACCTCGGCGAGAGATCGCTTGGGCTGCTCGGCCAGATCACGCCGGCCTCCTCGTCGAAGCTCGCCTTCCATATCGCCGATGACTGGCCCCTTGGTGGCAAGACGTTCCTGGTCCAGGGCTGGCTGGGGGCGACGGTCAACCCCTCCGAGAAGTGCGTCGCTCCCGGGGTCGCGGAATACGGCGATCCGCTGGACCCAACCGGATACGACTGCCCATACAGTGACTGGTTCAGCGACACGGCGAGCCTGCCGGCCGCGACCCCTCCGCGGCTCGTCGACGCCGCAGGTGCGCGCCACTTCGATTCGATGGGCGTCGACACTCCCGTCCACGGCGTCTTCGTCGTCCGCAGCGTGACCGAGCAATGCCCGAACGCCTCCCCACAGGACAACACCGGCTGCGGCGCGTGGCTGGTGCTGGCAAAGGTGGCCGACATCTCGATACCCGAGCCAACCGCGCCGCCGACCGCGACCGCCACTCCGCTGGCCGGCTACCCCGCGGGCAGGGCCCTCACGACTGCCGAGCTGGCATCGGTCATGGCCGGCCCGGCACTGCCCACGAACACAGCCCTGGTCGCCTCGGTCACGATCGACGCGAAGACCGACGTTTGCCCGATGAACCGATACCCGACGATCGGAGTGGTCGCCGGCATGGGCTCCCAGGTCTGCGTGATGGGCGCCGGGGTGTCCGCCTACCTGACGACCGCAAGCGAGACCGGTACCTTCGCCTTTCGGTATCTGGCCCCCGGGATCCTGGGCCTGCTCGGTGAGATCACGCCGGCCTCTCCTTCTCAGTTGACCTTTAGGGCCACTGACGCCTGGCCGACCGACGGCAGCACGTTCCTAGTCGACGGCTGGCTATACGAGATCGATGGCTGGAATGGCTTCCCCCAGGTTTCGGGGTCCGTCCAGTACGCGTGCCCCGCGAATACCCCTGAGCCCGCCGGCGACCCGCTCGACCCCACCGGCTCCGACTGGTGCATCTACACGTGGCTCGGCGATTCGAGTGCCGGACCATCCTTCCCATTCGGCCCCGGGGACGCCCGACCCGTCGAGGCCGCGGGAATGGTCCAGATCGACGCCATCCCGGCCGCCACTGCCGTCTACGGCACATACGTGGTCCGAACGGTGAGCGAGGAGTGCCCCCAGGCTTCGTCTGGGGACACGCGTAACTGCGGGCTCATTCTTGCGACGGTGGCGGACACGCTGAAGCTGGCGCCGAGCGTCGCGCCCGCGATGCCCACACCCACGGCTGCGCCGCCCGCGACCCCGGTCGCCCTGCCGACGGGGCCTCTGCGCACGGCTCCGATCGGCCTCATGGGCTCGGGCAATCGCCCGCTGACCGAGGGTGAGTTCGCGACGTTGTGGGCGGCCGATCCGGCGCACCTCGCCGGCGGCATCGCGATCGTGAAGGGACCGGTGCCCACAGGCTTCGAGTGCTGGTCCGGCGGCGCCGCCGACGGTGCCGCGGCGTCGCCCGGCTGTCACATCGCGATCCTCGACGGCTTCATCGCCCAGGAAGGCTACTGGGCAGTGCGTGTCGGGGCGGACGGCAAGCTGGCGATCGTCGGCCAGGTCGCGACAACGCAGGGCAGCTTCGTCTTCACGCTCGAACAGGCGGTGGCTGTCTGGAGCAAGCCGGCGCAGGGCAATCTCCTGATCGTGGACGCCTGGCTCGACTGGGCGAACGACTGCGACACCCCGGAGACGAAAGCGGCGGGGTCGTGCGGCTACTCCCTGCTCACCTCCGAGAGAATCGACTGGATGCACATGAGGAGCCTCTGGCCGGCCGACTCCAAGGCGGTCGCGCAGTACGTCCAGTGGGACGCCTATTCCGTCTTTGGATCGAAGGATTTCGGCCAGGCCGTCCGCGGCCTGCATCTGGTCGATGGCACGACCATGACGATCCTGGCCCGGCTCGAGGTGGCCCCTCAGTAGGAGAACTGGGCCTCCGGCCGCCATCCCGTGGCGGTAACATGCGGGCACACCGTCGCCAGCCGCGAAGCTGGTCCAGCCGCAGCCACTCAGGAGTGGGTCGAATGCCGGGCTTCACCCCGTTCACCAGCAACTACCAGGATCTCTCGACCAACCAGGGCTACCAGTTCGAGTTCCGCTGCGACATCTGCCAGAGCGGCTACCGCAGCGAGTACCAGAAGAACCTTCTCGGCACGGGTGCCTCGATCCTCGGCGGGGCAAGCAGTCTCATCGGCGGGCTCTGGGGAGCCCGCAACGCGGCCGACAGCGCTCAGCAGATCACCGACCGCGACGCTCGCGACAAAGCCCTCCAGAAGGCCTCGAACGAGATCATGCCGCTCTTCCACCGCTGCGTGCGGTGCAACAACTGGGTGGACGAGACCTGCTTCAACAAGGCGCGCGGCCTGTGCGTCAACTGCGCCCCGAACCTGGCGGCCGAGATGGAGGCAGAGCGCTCATCCGTCGAGATCAGCCAGATGCGCGAGGCGGTCCAGGGCCAGAAGGTCTTCTCGGGCGACGTTAGTGCCCGCGCCACCGAATGCCCGAACTGCGGCAAGCCGGTCGGCAGCGAGAAGTTCTGCGGCAACTGCGGCACGCCTCTGGGCACTGCCAAGTGCGCCAAGTGCGGCGCCGAGCTGGCGGCCGACACGCGCTTCTGCGGCAACTGCGGCAACCCGGTCGGCTAGCCCGATCGCTCGCCCGAGGTTGGCCCTTCGCCCGGCGCGAGGTTGCCGGCGTCTCAGCCGGCCGTGGGACGGCGCGCATGGCGCCACCGTATAGGACCGAGCGCCACCATGGCCAGCCCGACGGCGACGTAGATCGGTTCGACCACCGAACGCGGAACCGGTGCTGGCCGTGTTCTGGTTGAGCGCCGCCAGTTCGCCGACGATCCAGCCCATCAGCAGCAGGCCCGCAACGACCGACACCGGCGCGCCGACGCGTGGGAATCCGGCGGTGGCCACCGCGGCGATCGCGGCGCTGCCGCCGACCAAGACGGCCAGGAGCGCGACGGGCAGGGCGTAGTCGCGAAACGCCGACCCGGCCAGCTACCCGGACGGGAACCGGTCGACGTCGATAGCCACGGCGATCCCACCGATAACGGCCGAAACGGCCGCGCACAGATCGACTACGCGCAGGGCAAAGCGGATGCGGCCGCATCCCACGCGCTTACCTCCGCTGCTCGAGCGGCCGTGGCTGATGTCCGCGGCCGGTACTGCCGACGAGTCGCCGGCCGGCGGTCGGTCTCAGCCGGCCATCGTCCCGCAGATCGTGCAGAAGCGCGCGCCGGAGGGAAGCGGCGCCCCGCAGCCGGCACACTTGCCGGCCGGCGCCGGCGGAGGGGCAGCCGGCTGGGCCTGGCCAGTCGCGGCGGCGGGCGGCTGAGGCGGGGTCCCGGCGGGAGGCGGGGGCGGGGCGGCCTGCCCGGCGGCGCCGCCAGGCGAAGTCGCGGGCGAAGTCGCGGTGCCCGCACCCGGGGGCGGCGTCACCAGCGACGCGCCGCACGACGGACAGACGACCCACGCCGGGTCCTCGACGATCTTGCGGCAGGTCTGGCAGCGCTTTGGAGAGAACGGCTCCACCTGTCCGCAGTAGGGACATGCGGCCGCGATCTTGTCGATGAACTTGCCGCAGAACGGGCACGGGTGCTTGAAAGTCGGCATCGTCCGCTCCTACTAGCCTGTGGTGCCCGAAGGCTTCGACTCATTGGCGGCGGCCCCGCCTGGAGCCGCACCCTCGGCCGCGATCGACGTTCCCGTCGCGGCGTCGTCGGAGGCGGCTTCGGGCTCGCTCGCGCCGCCGCCGTCGCCATCGCCGTCGCCATCGCCGCCGCCATCCCCGCCAGCGGCGGAGATCTGCGCTTCCTGGGCCGCGCGGCCCGGCCACTCGGCCGCTTCGTCCCGCGCCGTACCGTGCCAGCGAATCAGGTCCGCCACGGCCGCCGACCAGCTGGCCGGGTCGCGATGGACGATCCGGGCCACGAAACGCGTCCGCGCCCAGGCCAGGCTCGGCAGCACCGCCAGAGCCAGCCGGTAGCGCAGATATTGCGGCAGCCTCAGGTGATCGGCGGGCAGGGCCATCGGCTCGCGCAGGAAGCGGATGTCGACCAGCGCCTCGCTGATGTCCCGAACCGCCTGCTCGGCCGCGACGCCCAGCTTCTCCGGCGGCTCGCCCTTGTACTCCGCCCGCGGCATGACGCGGAAGAAGTACGTGGCGTGGGCCCCGGCGGTGACCAGCTCCAGCGCGACCAGGTTGCCCGGCATCGCGATCAGGAACCAGATCTTGTTCGTATCGCTGCCCGGATCCACCGGCGACATGGCGACCCATCGCGGCGCAGCCGCACCGGCGGTCGCGCACAGCGACTCGTAGCTGTCGGCGAAGGTCGGCTCGCCAAGGACCGCGGTCTCGACGATCGGCCAGCCCGTGTCGCCGAACTCCTGGGGCCGCGTGGGACGGCCGTCGACGAGCAGCTCGCCTGCCTTCTGGCGCACCCCGAACGGCGCGTCGGGGAGGAGCTGCTCCACGAACCCCGCGGCGTCGTCGAAGGCGCCGTCACGCAGCTTCTCGAGAGTGTCGTGGAGCCGCGTCGCGGCCTGTCCGAGCCCCCGCAGCGTGAGCGTGCCCGGCTCTCCGTCCACCACGACGTCGCCGGGCGAGGGCAGCGTCACCTTCGCGATCGAGGCGCGCCGGTAGTGGATCCACGTTGCCCGCTCGTCCACGGGGCAGACCACGAAGCCCCACGGATGGATCACAAACTGGCCGACGCCCGTCGTCGGCGTCGCGGGCCCATCGGGACCGGGCCCGAGCGGGGCCGTCGTGGGCCTCCACTCGAACTCGAGCAGCTCGGCCGGATCGTCGGGCACCTTGACGAGCCCGTCGGTAAGGCGCTGCTTCAGCCGTCGCTCGCGCAGCTCGCGCACGATCGGCCCGAGCTTGTCCCCGAACTTCTCGAGCATCCAGCGCATCGCGTCGGGGCCGTCGCCAAGCACTATGAGCGCCGTCGACTGCGAGATCGCGATCAGGCTGAGGTCACGATAGCCGGCGCGAACTGGTCGCCCACCTCCGACTTCGAGCGTCAGCCCGGTGTCGTCCAGGGCGAGCTTCGCCTCCTCGAGCGCCGTGTTCGGCCCGGCCGGTCGAGCCTGACCTTCGTACTCGACGACCTGCATGCTGGGCGCCGGGCCGTCGTGGACCGCCTTGTCGCGCCCGCCCATGCCCATCGACCCGCGCGGGTCGCGAGCATCGCCTCGCTGCTGCGGCAGGCCGAGCATGCCGGCCAGGCCCGCAAGATCCGCGGGACCGCCCGCCTGCCGTGGATCTCGTGCGTCGCGGTTGCCGACGTTGCCGTCATCCATGCCGCCATCGTAGCCACAAGCCGCCAACTCGTCGGGCCGCGCCGGCAGGACCAACCGGCAAGCCGCCCGGTGCGACGCTACTTGCGTGGTTGCGCAAGCTGTTGTAGAGTACGCATATGCTCGAACTGGGCGATCTGGAGGCAACGCAGCAGCGGTCCGCCGCGGTGGCCAGGGCTCTGGCCGACGCCAAGAGGCTGTGCGTCCTTCGATGCCTCGGCGAGGGCGAGTTGTCGGTTCGGGACCTGTCCGAACGCGTCGGATGCCACGTCCCGAACATGAGCCAGCACCTCGCGGTGCTGCGCAACTCGGGTCTGGTCCTGACCAGACGTGACGGCAACGTCATCTACTATCGCCTCGCGGACACGCGAATCCTCGAGGCCTGCCGGCTGCTCGAATCCATTTCCGGCTGAGTTCCACTCGAGCTCGCCATCAATCCAGCAGGGAGAAAGGACCATCCGCCAGATGGCCGAGGTTGCACAAGTCACGGACGAGACTTTCGAACAGGTCGTCCTCAACGCCGAGCGGCCGGTCATAGTTGACTTCTGGGCCACCTGGTGCGGCCCTTGCGCGATGGTCGCGCCGGAGCTAGAGCGGATCGCGAAGAAGTATGCGGGCGTGATCGACGTCGTGAAAATGGACGTCGACGCCAACCCGGCCGTCTCCCAGGCGCTCCAGATCATGAACCTGCCAACGGTCGCCTTCTTCCGCCCGGGCCAGCAGCCGATGGCTGTCATCGGGGCCCGGTCCGCGGAACAGTTCGAGGCAAGCTTCGGGCTTTCGCAGTACGCTACTACCAAGAGTTGAGGGCAAAGACGCCCGACCACAATTCGAATATCCCAAAACGGGGCCTCCCCCTCGGCCCCGTCTAGCGACCCCGGCCTACCCCCTCAGGCCGGGGTCGTGTTTTACCCGGCTCCACATTCCCGGCCACGACCGGGGGATCGGGGCGGCCTCAGTTCGGTCGCGGCGGGGCCGGCCGATCGTCGGGCGATTCCCCCGCCTGGCGCCAGGCGCTCTCGAACCAGGCCAGTGTCCGGTCCAGGGCGAAGCCGTCCACTACCCGTGGCTGCAGGGTGATCCAGCCCGCTCCGCGAGAGGAACGGACCGTGTCGGACGTTCGAAGAGCGGCGTCGGCCACTTCGGGTCGGAGGCGGAAGCTGACGACGGTCCCCTGGCGGGCGGCGAAGACGGTGGCACCGCGCACGTATTCGACGAGCGTCCCGGACTCGTGGCGATGGATCTCGTCCAGCTCGCCGGCGAGCCGGTCGATCGCCTCGTTCACGCTCGGCGCTTCTGTGTACCCGTTGCTGGTTCGGTCGTCGGTCATCCGGTCGGTCGCCTCCTGGCCGATACCGCAGGCAATCAGCGCCCGGCTGCGGCGAGCACGGCTCGGAGATCCGCCATGTGTTCGTCGTAGTGTTCCGTCGTGTTCCCGAGCAGCGACTTGAGGTGAGCCGAATCCTTGAGCCAGCGGGTTTCGGGCACCACGGTGAGGTAGCCGCGCAGCTCGCCGGGGAGCGTCGCGAAACGATGCCTGACCTCGGCCATCGGCAGAGCCGCCCATTCGGCCTGCAGGCGAGCGTTGATCGCATCGCCCTGTGCATCCCAGTCGTCGCCGACTTCCTTCAGCCAATCAAGAGCCGGACTCTTCGGCCCAACCGCCAGTTCCTGGGCGATGGTTCGCCAACTCTGGACCCAGGCGCCCAAGTGGCCCATCAGATCCCTTCCGCTCCAACCATGGGCGCCCTCGACAGGCTTCTCCAGCTGTTCATCGGTCAGGTCGAGGAGGGCCTCATAGGGTCGCCAGGCCTCGCGTTCTTCGTCGAGGAAGGACAAACCATCGGCATACATGTATCGATGGTAACGCCCGGTGCGCCGGTGCGCCGGACTTACTGCCTGTCGTAGGTACGCCCGGACGGGCCATTGCTCCGCGCCGATCTGGCGCTACGGTGTGGACTGGCCGCCGATCATCGGAGCAAGAAAGAGGCCAGGGGCGTCGGACACGGGCCGGGGCCAACGCAGCCGCCACCTTGAAACGACCGGGGCGTCGTACTGGAGGTCGCAAGCCCCGACCACGACCCGAGCAACCACGGAGAGCCGGCCAGCATGGCCTTTTCGATCGGCGGCCCCCAACCCTGTCAACGGCGCGGGAAAGCCGTGTCCAACCGACGTCGCCGAAGCGCTCCGGAGCGTTCCAGGTAGCGCAGGACGACGCGCGCTGCCAGCAGCAGTCCGGCATCGCGGTCGATGGTGCGCACGATCCAGTCGACGTAGGTCGGCTCCAGCTCGGCCACATCGGCCAGGGTCAAACCCTCGAACTTGCCGAACTTGAGGCGCGTATCCAGCGCGTCGGCGAGGGCGGGCAGCTCCCCTTCCAGATCCGGCCCGGGTCGCCGGTGCGTGGGCCCGCTAGGCGTGGATGCGCGCGGCGGCTCCCGATCCTCCGCCGAGCGGGGACGCGGCGGAAGCCCCGGCAGCGGGCTCCGGTCGAGCGGATGCAGGGTCGCGTTGCGGGGGCGCAGGAGCGCACTGGTGTCGATCCGGGCGGTGACGGGCCGCCCGGTGCGAGGCTGCGGAGCCCAGCCGGACCGATGGTCCGGGGCGGCTGAGACGTCGCCGGCGGTGGTCGCTCCGGGCCACTCCCCGGACTGGCCGCCACGGGCCGCTCGAACCGCCGCTTCCCTATGCCGCTGCCGCCGCTCCGGGTCGCTGAGCTCATGATATGCGGTGTTGATCTCCGCCATGCGGCGGTTGGCGTGGCGCTCGACGCCCTCATCGCCGCTCGCCACGTCGGGGTGATGCTGGCGGGCGAGACGTCGCCAGGCCGCTTTGATGGCGTCCGTGGTGGCGTCGAGGGGGATCTCCAGGACCGTGAACGGGTTGCGCGGCGGCATCCCACCAGTCTACCGGGCCCGGCCAGAAGCCCTCCTCGGGCCGTTTCGGTATCGGCCGCGGCCATCGGGAGGTCGCCCGCTTGACAGGGGCGCCGCGGTGCCGTCCCCTACGCTCATGACATCTCTTCCCTTCCGACCCAGGCCCCTGGCGCTGGCCGCGGGCGTCGTGGGTGCCGTCTCCTTCGGCCTCGCTTATCGGTTCGCGCTGCAGTACCGCGAGAAGGTGGGCCTGCCCCATCGAAGCCCGGTCGAGGGCAATCCGGCCGATTTCGGGCTGGCGTTCGAGTCCGTCGAGATTCCGTCGGGCGATGCACGCCTGGCCGGCTGGTTCGTGCCGGCCGAAGGTTCGGACGGTCCCGATCGCCCGGCCCGGCCGCGGCCCGCAGTCGCGATCGTGCACGGCTGGGAGTCGAACCGCGGCCGATCTGTGGCCCACGCCCGCTACCTGCACGCCGCCGGTTTCCACTGCCTGGTCATCGACGTGCGCGGCCACGGCGACAACCCGCCCGAGGAGATGCCGCTGAACGTGCCGGAGTTCGGCGCGGACGCCGCGGCGGCAGCTCGCTGGCTGGCCGCCCGTCCGGATGTTTCGGCCGTGGGCCTGCTGGGGCATTCGTTGGGCGGCGCCGGCGTGATCGTGGCCGGCGCATCCGAGCCCGCGGTCCGGGCTGTCGTGGCGCTGTCATCGCCGGCGGACCTGGTCCGGATAACCCGCAAGACCTTCGAGATGGCGGAGAGGCACATACCCCGACCGGTCGCCACTCCCCTCGCCTACCTGACCGCGGCCGTCCTGGTGGTCCAGCGCGGCCATTCCATCGACGACGCGAGCGCGTGCGTCGCCGCCGCCCGGTATTGCGGCCCCCTGCTGCTGTTGCACGGCGAGGACGATCAGGGCGTGCCGCTGGCGCACCTCGCGCTGATCGCCGACGCGGCTCGTGGCGCCCGCACCGACCCCGGTTCCGCCCCGGTTGAAACGGTGATCGTGCCCGGTTACGGTCATCGCTGGCTGTACGAGGACGCCGGCGTGCGGCGCAGAACGGCGTCGTTCTTCGCCAAAGAGCTCGGCGGCCCGGTGGCTCCGAAGAAGGCCGGCGGGCTCGCCGCGGCTTGCGTAGTCGAGCGCCCTGAGAATCCCATCTACGGCTTCGGCGCCGCGAGCGCAGCCGTCGCGGCCGAAGCCGAGGCCCGCGAGAAGGCCCGTCTGGAGGCCCGCGCCAGGGCCACCATCGAGGCATCCGAAGAAGCCGGCCGCCCACCCCTCGACTGATCCGTCCCTCATTCGGCCGCCGTCCGACCACCGCCGTCGGCCGGCCGGCCCGCCAACCGGAGATCCGATGGACACCTGGCAAGCGATCGACACCACACGAGCGATCCGCAAGTTCGCCGATCGGCCGCTGGAACCCGAGCACCTGGAGCGCATCCTCAACGCGGGACGTCGCTCGGGCAGCTCCAAGAACCAGCAGAACTGGGACTTCGTCGTCTGCACCGATCCAGTCCACCTGGCTGAGCTGGCCGGCGTCGGCCCCTACGCCCAGCATCTGGCCGGCGCCGCGGCCGCGATCGCCCTGGTCACTCCCGACCCGGCCACGGCCGAGGCGCCGCTCTCGCTCATGTGGGATCTGGGCCGCGCGGCCCAGAACATGACCCTGGCCGCGTGGGAGCTTGGGATCGGTAGCGTGCCCGCAACCGTATACGAGCAAGCGCTGGTCCGCGAGCTCCTCAGCCTCCCGGCCGGCCGCCACTGCGAGTTCCTGCTCTCGTTCGGCTACCCGGCCGATCCCGCCGCGCTCACATGGGCGAAGCGTGCCGGCGGCCGCAAGCCTCTTGAAGCCGTAGTCCACTACGAGCGCTGGTAGAGGTCGTCCGCGGCCACGCTTCGGCCGCGCACATCGGCTGCGCTGCGCGCTTCTTCCTCACCGTCACCCGGGGTGGCGTTACGCGCATACGGTGGCGATTCCTGTCCTCATCGTCAGCGGGGGCGACACAAAGTGCCCGGACCGCGTGAGGGCCACCTGGCGGCGCGTCGAGGCTGCCTCGGTTGAGCGGATTCCGAGCGTGAACTCGCCCTCTCCGGGCTCGTCCTCGCCACCGGACGCGCCTCGCACCGCCCCGATGTTCCGTTGTGTCACCCAGGGTGTCGTTTGGGCCGGGGCCAGGGGCCGCCGGAGCCAGGGGCCGCCGGAGCCAGGGGCCGCCGGAGCCAGGGGCCGCCGGAGCCAGGGGCCGCCGGAGCCAGGGGCCGCCGGAGCCAGGGGCCGCCGGAGCGGAGCCCGACATGGCGGCCGGCGGCGGCCGGAGCCGGGCCCGATGTCGCCGCGCGACGAGTGGCGTAGCTGACGACCCGTGCGCCGGGCCTACTCCCAGCGGAACGAGCGAGCCGCAATGCCCAGGCAGACGACCAGCCAGCCGGTGAGGATCGCCACGTCCACCCCGAGCGGAGCGACCTGAGTCCCGTTGACCATGACCTGTCGCAGGGCATCGGCCAGGTAGGTCAGCGGCATGAAGCGGGCGACCGTCTGGAGGAAGCCGGGCAGGAAATCGAACGAGAAGAAGATGCCGGACAGGAACATCATCGGCATCTGGACCACCTGCACCACCCCGGTTGCCTGCTCCTCGGTCTTGAGGAAGGACGCGAGCGCGAAGCCGATGGCCAGGAACGCGCCGGCCCCGAGGAGGACAAGCCCGGCCGCGGCCAGGAGGTTGCCGACGATCTGAACGTTGAAGAAGATCAGTCCGATGCCGAGGATCACCACGGCGTCCACGATGGCCACCATCAGGCGCATCAAGACGTTGCTCCCGACGAGCTTCCAGCGAGCAAGCGGCGTCGCGCCAATACGCTTGAGGATGCCCTTCTCGCGCTGCTGCACCAGCGGAATGGCGGCGAAGACGCCGAGTTGCATCAGGGCCATGGCCAGGATGCTCGGGACCAGGTACGCGACGGTGCTGATGTTGGTGGATTGCAGGGTCATCTGCTGGATCCCGACGACCGCCGACCCGCCGGCCAGCTGCAGGTTGAAGCCGCTGGCTATCTGGTCCGCTATCTGCTCGACGACCTGACTGACCTGGCTGCTGCTCGGATCGATGTACAACTGGATGGAAGTCGCGCTCTTCGCGGCGACGGCGACGCCGGTGCCGCTCGGAACGACGACTATGGCCGAGATGTCGCCGTGCTGCATCGCCGCCTTCTCGGCCTCGAGCGAGCCGGTCTGGATGGTCAGGAGAGTGACCTGAGAGAAGGCCTGCTGGAGCCCCATCGAGACCGGCGTGTTGTCCTGGTCGACAAAGCCGATCGCGACCTTGCCATCGCCGCTGCCGCCGAAGATCCAGCCGAACAGGAAGACGAACATGACCGGGAAGAAGAAGGTCCAGAAGAGGGCGGCCCGGTCCCGCACCAGGGACCTTATGTTCGCGACCGTCAGCCGCATGAGGGTGTTCATCTTTCGGCTCCTAGTCGCGCAGCGCTCGACCGGTCAGGTCGAGGAAGACGTCTTCGAGGGTCGCCTGGCGAATGCCAAGGTTGTGCGGGTCGATGTTGAGCTGGTCCGTCAGCCCCAGGAGGGCGCCGATCGTGCCCGCAACGTCGCGCGAGTACAGGACGGTCTGCCCGTCCTCGACGGCAGCTCGCGTAACCCCATCGAGCTTGCCGAGCTGCTCGACCGGGAGCTTGGGGCTCGTGTCGAAGAAGACGGCCCGCTCCTTGAACCGCCGCCCGATCAGCTCCGGGACCGTTCCCATCTCAAGGATGTGCCCGTGGTCCATGATGGCGACCCGGTCGCAAAGTTCCGCGGCCTCCTCCATGTAGTGGGTCGTCATAAGGATCGACTTGCCGCGCCCCTGGAGCCCCTTGATCAGATCCCAGAGTGAGCGGCGCGCCTGGGGATCGAGGCCGGTCGTCGGCTCGTCGAGGAAGATCAGCTCGGGATCGTTGACCAGGGCCAGAGCGATCGACAGGCGCTGCTGCTGGCCGCCCGAAAGGTTCATCGACCGGGCCTTCGCGCGCTCGCCCAGGTCGACCGCGTCGATCAACTGCTTGGTGGGCAGATGGTGCGCGTAGAAGCTGCCGAAGAGATCCAGCAACTCGGTCACCGTCAGCCGCGGGTACAGCGACACCGTCTGGAGCTGGACTCCGATGCGCTGCTTGATAGACGGCGCGTGCCTGGTGACGTCCATTCCGAAGACGGTGACGGACCCGGAGTCCGGCTCGCGCAGGCCCTCTAGGATCTCGATCGTGGTCGTCTTGCCGGCCCCGTTCGGCCCCAGCAGGCCGAAGACCTCGCCACGCCCCACCTGGAAGCTGATCCCATCGACGGCCTTGACGTCGCCGTAGCACTTGCACAGGTTGGCGACGCCGATCACAGGCTCGCCGCTTTGCGTCATCTCACTCCTTGCTCTCTATCCCGGACGGTACCCATCCTCGCCGCGGGCCCTGCCACGCGTGAATCTACCCACCGGGCCGCAGCCCGGCCGTCAGCCCTGAGAATGACCCTGCATCGACCTCTCGACTGAAACCTTCACTTCGGCAGCGCCTGCAGCATGTCGGCGGATTGACCGCCCAGGATCGCAAAGCCCAGCCGCTGGTATAGCCGGATGGCCGCCGTGTTGTCCGCGTATACGCCGAGGTAGATCAGGTCCACGCCTTCCGCGCGCGAGTCGCCGACCAGGACCCGAGTGACGTGCGCGCCGTAGCCCCGACCCCGCCAGCCCGGCCGCGTCCCGATCGACGAGAGATAGCTGGCCCCGTCGAAGGTGTACCGCTGCCCCGTCGCGACAGGCTCCCCGTCCACGGTGATCACGTAGCCGTGGAAGTCCGGCCGGCCCAGCGTCAGGCCTATCTCGCGGACGAGGTTTGCGTGGCGGGCGCTCGGGATATCGAAGGACTCGCCGATGACCCGGGCCAGCGCCTCCGCCCGGGAGGGGATCGCGTCGTCGGTCAAGCGGTTCAAGTGGTCGAGCACCGCGCCATCGGCGAGGTCGCGTTCCGTGGCCGCGCCGGGCTCGCGCACGAGAACCATGTCGAACCCGCCGCCCTGATCCACGAAACCGTTGGCCGCCAGGCGGTCGACGAGATCGTCCGGTTCGCTGAGACCTGGAACGGCCCAGACGTACGGCCGGCGCTCCAGTGCCCTGAACAGATCGCACGCCTCGCGGAGCCTGGCATCGAAGGCGCGCGAATCGGACGGCCAGCGCACGGCAACCAGTCGATTGAAGAACGGCTCCTTCTCCATCGCAGAGAAGAGCAGCACCGCGTCGCCCAGGTCGCGCCAGCCGCGGCCCGGGATCGTTACCGCTTTGACCTGATGCGCCTCCAGGAAGCGCAGGGTCCCGGCGTCGAGCCCGAAGAAGGTGGCGCTGGGGTCTGGCAGAGGCATGCCCTCACGTTACGGCATCGGGCCGGATCCGATGCAATCCACCGGGCTGCGCCTTCTGAGCGCCGTCGAGCCGAAGCCAGTCTGACCGGCTCGAGGCTAGTCGCTCCAGCGCTCGAGGGCGCGCGCCCACCGCTCAGCCGTCCTGGCCGGGAGTAGCCGGTGGCGGTGCACCGGCCGCTGCTCCAGGTCGAAGAGAATCGGCCGCAGCATGTTCAGCCAGCCCTGGGCCCGTTCGTGCGACAGCTCCTGCCAGGCCAGCACGTCTCCGACGACGCCACTCTCCAGGCGGCGCCAGACGACGCAGATGCTCGTCTCGCTGTACTGCAGCGAGGCCTGGGTGGCCGGACCGCCCAGGGACCCCGCGACGGTCATGAACCGCGGCCAGGCGGAAACGGTCTGCGGGTCCTCCAGCGCCTCGATGAGTCGCGTGACGATCCACCACATTCCGTCCGAGCCCAGACTCACTCGGGCTTCGCCCACGGCGAACACGTGGCCGTCGCCGCGCTCGTTCATCTGTAGAACGAGACCGTCGGGCGCACCGGGGAGCGAGAACGCCAGGGGATCGACCGGCGCGACCGCAATCCGCGGCTCGTCGGGGAACGCCATCACCGCGCCCGGGGAGACCCCCAGGAGCCGAAGGGACCGGCCCTTCCTGGATGTCGCGTCGATCGGTCCGCGCATCACGTCCGCTTCGCCGTCGTCGGTCCGGGGCGAGGCATCGCTCCCGGTGGCGTTCGGCTCGAGCGCGAACAATCGGGCCAGCTGGTTGTTGTCGGCCAGCCTCGACATGACCTTGACCGTCCGGCCGTCGACGGCGAACTCGAGCATGTCCTCGGCGGCGCGTGCCTTGCTACGTCCCATGTCATTCCTCGCTTCGTTCGCTGCGCTGTACCGACCGTCGCCGAAGACAACGATCGGGCCCGCCCGAAGGCGGGTCGAGTCCAGCACAAGCGACCGCGCAAGGGCACCGACGCCGTCGCGATGCGCCCGGGCACCAGCCCGGTGCGCATAAGCCTAACGCGTTCGCAGGTGTCGAGTGGGACTTTTGGCGCACATCGCGCAGGACTAATGGGTGGACGGCCGGGGCGGTGCCACGGGGCCCGATGCCGGGGGCCACCGGCGCGAGGCGGTTGGAACTGCCGCCGAGGGCCGATCTGCTGCATGCGTCGTAGGTGTCCGCGGTGCCGAGCGCCGGAACCCTATACTCGGGCTGCCCCGCCGGTCGGAACCGACCGGCGAACCGTGTCTCGAGGAGCTCACGCCATGGATCCCACCGGACAGGAACCCGTCGTCTCAGCCACCGCCGCCTCCACGGCCGGCGCGCCGGCCGGCGACCCGCGTCCGGCAAGCGCCCCCGCGACCGACACCGCGCTCGTCGCCAGCGGCGATTTCGCGGCGCTGTCCAGGCCGCACCTTTCACCCATCCTGGGCCGCTATTTCGAGCGGAGCTGGGACCACGGCGAAGGCCACACCCTCTACGACTCGGCCGGGCGCGGCTTCCTCGACTTCGCCTGCGGCATCGCCACCACCTCCCTGGGCCACCATCATCCGGCTGTCACTCAGGCGATCAAGAACCAGGCCGACAAGCTGCTCCACATGTGCAATGCCCTCGGCTATCTGGAGCCGGTCGGCCAGCTGGCTACGATGCTCGCGGACGCCTGCCCGGAGCCGCTCGACACCGTCTTCTTCGGCAACTCCGGCACCGAGGCTGTAGAGGGTGCGCTCAAGCTCGCCCGCCGCGTCACCGGCCGGCCGGGCATCGTCGCCTTCCGGGGCGCGTTCCACGGCCGAACCTTCGGCGCGGCGTCGATCACGAGCTCGAGCATCAACTACCGAATGGGCTACGAGCCATTTCTGCCGTCCGTTTACCTGACCCCGTTCCCGAATGTCTATCGCTACTTCGGCGACGACGAGGAAGCGGCCACGACCGGGGCCATGGGCGCGCTTCGAACCCTCCTCGGGCACGAGATCCCCGCCTCATCCGTCGCGGCGATCATCATCGAGCCGATCCAGGGCGAGGGCGGCTTCAACCCCGCCCCGGTCGCGTTCCTGCGGGAGCTGCGCGCGCTCTGCGACGAGAACGGCATCCTGCTCATCGCCGACGAGATCCAATCGGGCATCGCCCGCACCGGCAAGATGTGGGCCTTCGAGCACGCCGGAATCGTGCCCGACGTCGTTTGCGTCGCCAAGGCCCTCGCCAACGGCATGCCGATCGGGGCGATCGTGAGCCGCCGCGAGCTCCAGGAGCGCTGGGGCGTCGGGGCCCACGGCACGACGTTCGGCGGCAATCCCGTCTCGTGCGCGGCGGGCGTCGCGGTCCTGAACACGATCGCCGAGCAGGGCCTGGTGGCCAACGCCGCGACCCGCGGCGACGAGTTGATCGCCGGCCTGAAGGGTGTGATGGCCGCGGATGACCGCATCGGCGACGTCCGGGGCCGCGGCCTCATGGTCGGCGTTGAACTGGTCAAGGATCGGGCCAGCCGAGAGCCCGACGCGGACACGAGCGAGGCGCTGATCCAGGCCTGCGCCGAGCACGGCCTGCTCGTCCTCAACTGCGGCATGCACCACAACGTCGTCCGATTCCTGCCCCCGATCGACGCCACAACCGACGAGATCGCGCGGGGCGTGGAACTGTTCGCAGCGGCGCTGCGCAGCCTGCCGCGGACGGGCCCTTCAGCTGGGATCTAGCCAGCCGGGTTTCCACGAGGTGATCCCGAGGCCACCGGACGCGACCGTCGAGGCTCGCCGTACCCTGCCCGGATCCATCGGGCCGGCGGCGCGGACCTCGGGCCGCCGGGGTCAGGCCAGGGCGGCGACGAGCATCGGGTCGACCGCACTCGGCGTATGCACGAGCGGGGCGCGCAGGAGCGATTCAGGGACGCGCCCGCTGACCGAACGGATGCAAGCGGCCGAAGGTGGATTTGGGCCTGATCCGCTCGCAGAAACGTCGATGCCCGCGGCAGGTGACGCGGGCATCGACTGAGTTCTCTACGGGCCCGGACACTGGGCCCGCTGACGGAGTGCCGGCAGGCCGGGGATTCCCGGCTGGACCTCAGCGGTTCCTGTCCAGGAAGGCCATCACGTCTTCGAGGCGGAAACGTCGGTCGCCCCGTTTGCAGACGCGATAGAACGGCAATTCCCCGCGATCTCCCAGCCGCTTCACCGTGTTCACATGCAGGTGAAGCATCCCGGCCACCTCGCTCGCGGTAAGCATCGGACCGAGTTCGTTAGCGACCACGGCAGCCATGATGTCCCTCTGCGTCTGCTTCAAACGAAGGGCGTTCAACTCTGTTGGAACAGCCAGGCCTGGTCAGGCCTGAGGTAACTCGAACCGTACGGACTCCACACAACCGTCACAAGCCGTACTTTGGGCTACCGCCGCCGGTACCGGGCAAGGGGGCGAGCGGTGCGGGTCCCGGCCGCCAGAACGGGCCCGTCCCGAACATCCAGCGCTACAGAGATAGCGGAACGATCGCGGCCCATATCTCGGACAACGACGCCAGCGCCAGCGATTTCGAGACGCACCCGCGCTACCAGACGGCTACGCGTTAACGCCAGCGCGGGGCGCGCCGGAGAGTCTGGGCTTCTGACCCAGGTGGCCCTTGGCCAGGGTGGCGCTCCGTGCGCACAAGCCCGCCGGGCCGCCAACCGATGGCAGCGACCCAGGCGGGAAGGCTGGCGTTACGAGGCTGTCGGCGAAGGTACCGGGCTGACGGTCGGCGAAGCGGACGGCGAAGCGACCGGCGAAGCGGACGAGCCCGGGCTCGAGGACGGACCCGCGGTGGCGCTTGGCACAGGCGTCGGCGTCTCGTTCACCGACGGAATCGCCAGCGGCGGAGCCGACGGGCTCGAGTTGGCTATCGCCAGATCCTGCCCGACATTCACGACGTCCTCGGTGAAGGAACCGTCCAGATCATTGATTTGCCCGGCCATGCCGGCAACGGCATATGCCGTCGGCGCATCGATGGCCCGCTGGAGAACGGTCAGCAGCCCCTGGCCATCGCTCTCGAAGCTGCTGACGTCATCAGCTGCGGGCGAGGGAGACGCCCAGACATTGGTGGCGGCCGTGACCGCGTCCACCCAGCCCTTGGTCTGGTTGTAGAAGTCCTGGTAGGCCGCCTTCTGCGCGGCGAAATCGAGCGTCGAGGCGGCCGCATCCGCGCGCGCCTTCTCGCGCGGCGGCGACCACTTGTTCTCGATCGTGGTCCACTGCTGCGCGGGTGTGGGCGGCGGCGGGTTGATGAAGCCCGTATAGACCCACAGGGCGGCCAGCAACACGAACAGTCCGCCCAGCACCGGCAGGTAGGCGCTGAACCAGCGATAGGCCGTGCCGTGCTGCTTCTTGCGCCGAGCCGGCGGCACTTTGGCCCGCTTGCCCTCGGTATGCGGGCGCGACTCGACCGGTGTCTCTTCCTTGGGAGACTCGTCGACCGGCGCGGGATTCGGGCTGGAAGCGGGCCCGGGAGTGGGCCCGGAGTCCGCGCGGCCTCGCATCTTCCGACTGGCCGGCATCGCTCGACCTCGGCGCGTCTGTGGCGACAATCTGGACCTCCTGACAGTTGCCTGGGAGCGTTGCGGCACCCGCCTCACCGTCGGGCCCCCGGGAACCGATCTGCGCCGGGGAGGCGTCGGAAGTCTATCGCGATCGAGGCGGCAGCGCGGCCCGACTGGCCGCAGGACTCTGGGCGAACAGCGTCCATCAAGGGGTCGGCGGCTCCCCCTCGGTCCCCCGGCCGGCCAACGCCACAGCGATGCGCCGGACACCAACGTTGCCGTATCGTTCCCAATCGCAACCTTCGCAACCTTGATTCCGGAACCCCTCTCGGTGACACTCGGGGTTCCGCAAACGGATAGAGGGCTCCTGCGCACGGAGCAGGGACCCCTGTCGGCGCCTCCGCCGGTCCAGACCGGCGGAGGACATCGAATGCGAGGATGGAAACCAAGTTGGGGCAGACTGGCGGTCCAAGAGCCCAGGGTCTGTATGACCCGGCCTTCGAGCACGACGCCTGCGGCTTTGGCTTCGTCGTGGACATCGCGGGCAGGCCGTCCCATGCCATCGTTCAAGATTCGCTGACCGTCCTCGTCAACCTCGAGCATCGCGGCGCCACCGGCTCCGAGAAGAACACCGGCGACGGGGCCGGCCTGACCATTCAGATACCCCATCGCTTCCTGTCCGAGGTTGCCGCGAAGTCCGGAGTCCGGCTGCGCGGTCGGGGCGGCTACGGCGTGGGCATGGTCTTCCTCCCGCCTGACAAGGTAAGTCGCGTCGAGTGCTTCCGCCTCTTCGAGCGCGTGGTCGAGGAGGAGGGCCTCCACTTCCTGGGCTGGCGCGAGGTTCCCACGGACAACACCGGCCTCGGCGCGAGCGCGAAAGCCAGCCAGCCTCTCATCCGCCAGGTGTTCATCGACCGGCCCGAGGGAATGGTCGAGGACCTGGCGTTCGAGCGAAAGCTCTACATCGCCCGCCGCCTGGTCGAGAAGGCCGTGTCGCGCTCGGCGATTCCGAGCCGCGGCGACTTCTATATCCCCTCGCTCAGCTGCCGGACGATCGTCTACAAGGGCATGCTCAACGCCTCGCAGCTGAGGACGTTCTACCCGGATCTCCTGGACGAGCGCGTCGAGAGCGCCATCGCCATGGTCCACTCGCGCTTCTCGACCAACACGTTCCCGTCGTGGGCGCGAGCGCACCCGTACCGCTACATCTCCCATAACGGCGAGATCAACACCCTGCGCGGTAACGTCAATTGGATGCACGCCCGCCAGTCGCAATTCAATTCCAAGCTGTTCGGCGACGAGCTGACGAAGGCCCTGCCGGCGATCGACACCGAAGGATCGGACTCGGCCATCCTCGACAACACCCTCGAGCTGCTCTACCTCTCGGGCCGCAGCCTGGCGCACGGGCTGATGATGATGGTGCCGGAGCCCTGGCAGCACCACGAGTCGATGCCGCCCGAGAAGAAGGCCTTCTACGAATTCCACGCCTGCCTGATGGAGCCGTGGGATGGACCCGCCTCGATCGCCTTCACTGACGGCATCCGCATCGGAGCCACGCTGGACCGCAACGGCCTGCGGCCGGCCCGCTACTACATCACCGCCGACGGCCGCGTCGTGATGGCCTCCGAGGCCGGCGTGCTCGACATCCCGCCCGACCAGATCGTAGCCAAGGGCCGCCTGCGGCCGGGCCGCATGTTCCTCGTCGACACGGCCGAGCAGCGCATCGTCGCGGACGATGAGCTCAAGCATCGCGTCGCCACAGAGCACCCCTACGAGGAGTGGCTCCGCGAGTGGCTGGTCAAGCTGACCGAGCTCCCGCCCCCGCCGCGGGTCATCGATCCGGACCACGAGACGGTCCTGCGCCGCCAGGAGGTCTTCGGCTACACCGCCGAGGACGTCCGCATCCTCATCAATCCGATGGCCGCCACCGGCACCGAGCCGATGGGCGCGATGGGCAACGACGCCGCGCTGGCTGTGCTCTCGGAGCGGCCGCAGCTCCTCTACTCGTACTTCAAGCAACTCTTCGCCCAGGTCACGAACCCGCCCATCGACGCCATCCGCGAAGAGATCATCATGGCCACGGAGATGGCGATCGGGCCCGAGGGCAACCTTCTGGAGCCCGAGCCCACGGCGGCCCACCAGCTTGAGTTGCCTTCGCCCGTTCTCTCGAACGAAGAGCTCGAGAAGATCCGTCATCTCTCGACCGGCGATCCGCACGGCTTCAAGACGATCACGCTGCCGATCCTCTATCAGGTCGCCGACGGTGGCGCCGGGCTCCGCAAGGCGATCGAGGCGCTCCGCGACCGCGCCTCGGAGGCGATCGCCGAAGGCCACAACGTCATCATTCTGTCGGACCGCGGCCACAACGCCGACGAAGCCCCGATCCCGGCCCTCCTGGCCGTCTCGGCCGTGCACCATCATCTGGTCCGGGCAGGTACCCGCACCCTCGCCGGCCTCGTCCTCGAATCCGGTGAGCCGCGCGAGGTCCACCACTTCGCCCTGCTGCTCGGCTACGGCGCCAGCGCCGTCAACCCCTACCTCGCCTTCGAAACCGTCCACGACCAGGTCCGCCTGGGGATGATCTCCGGCTCGGCCGAGCTGGCCGAGAAGAAGTACCGCAAGGCCATTGCCAAGGGCATCGTCAAGGTCATCTCCAAGATGGGCATCAGCACCATCCAGAGCTACCACGGCGCCCAGGTCTTCGAGGCGGTGGGACTCAACCAGGACTTCGTCGACGAGTACTTCACCGGAACGCCGACTCGCATCGGCGGCGTCGGCATCGACGTCATCGCCCGCGAAGTGAAGATGCGCCAGGACCGCGCGTATCCGCCCAAGCGGCCGATCTACCACAAGCAGCTCGGCACCGGCGGCAATGTCCAGTTCCGGGTCGACGGCGAGCGTCACCTCTTCAATCCGCTCTCGATCGCACAGCTGCAGTACGCCGCCCGGAGCGGCAGCTACACAGCGTTTCGGGAGTACTCCAAGCTCATCGACGATCAGTCCGAGGGCCTGTGCACACTGCGCGGCCTGATGGATTTCAGGCCGAACCACCGTCATCCGCTCACCGTCGACGATGTCGAGCCGGTCGAGTCGATTGTCCGCCGCTTCAAGACGGGTGCGATGAGCTACGGCTCGATCTCGCGCGAGGCCCATGAGGCGCTGGCCATCGCCATGAACCGCCTCGGCGCCAAGTCGAACACCGGCGAAGGAGGCGAGGATCCCGTCCGCTTCGAGGCCCTGCCGAACGGCGACTCGCTCAAGAGCGCCATCAAGCAGGTCGCCTCGGGCCGCTTCGGAGTCACCAGTGAGTACCTGGTCAGCGCCCGCGAGATNNGACCTCAAGAACGCCAACCCGGACGCCCGCATCTCCGTGAAGCTCGTCTCCGAGGTGGGCGTCGGGACGATCGCCGCGGGCGTCGCCAAGGCCCATGCGGACGTCATCCTGATCAGCGGCCACGACGGCGGCACCGGCGCTTCGCCCCTCTCATCGATCAAGCACGCGGGCCTGCCCTGGGAGCTCGGCATCGCCGAGACGAATCAGGTCCTGCTCATCAACGACCTGCGTTCGCGCGTGGCGATCGAAGTGGACGGCCAGATGAAGACCGGTCGCGACGTCGTCATCGGCGCGCTGCTCGGTGCCGAGGAGTTCGGCTTCTCCACGGCGCCGCTGGTCACGCTGGGCTGCGTGATGATGCGCGTCTGCCATCTCAACACCTGTCCCGTCGGCATCGCCACGCAGGACCCCGAGCTGCGCAAGCGCTTCACCGGCGATCCGCAGTACGTGGTCAACTTCATGACCTTCGTGGCCCGGGAAGTCCGTGAGTACATGGCCATGCTGGGCTTCCGGACCTTCGAAGAGATGGTCGGCCACTCGGAGCGGCTCGAGATGCGCCGTGCGATCGACCACTGGAAGGCTCACAGCCTCGACTTCAGCCGGATCCTCTTCCAGCCGCAAGTGCCCAAGACGACGGGCCGGACCTGCCAGATCACCCAGGAACACAAGATCGAGCTCTCGCTCGACTCCACCACGCTCATCCCGCTCTGCAAACCCGCGCTGGAGCGGGGCGAGAAGGTCGAGGCGGAGCTGCCGGTCCACAACACCAACCGTGTAGTGGCCACGTCTCTCGGCTCCGAGGTGACCCGCCGCTACGGCGCCGCCGGCCTCCCCGAGGACACGATCGAGCTCCACTTCCGTGGCTCGGCCGGCCAGAGCTTCGGGGCCTTTGTACCCAAGGGCGTGACCCTCACTCTGGAGGGCGACGCCAACGACTATCTGGGCAAGGGTCTTTCCGGCGGCAAGATCGTCCTGTTCCCGCCGCGCGAAGCCACCTTCGTGGCGGAGGAGAACGTCATCACCGGCAACGTCGCCTTCTACGGCGCCACGTCCGGGGAGGCCTACATCCGCGGCATGGCCGGCGAGCGCTTCGGCGTCCGCAACTCTGGCGTCAGTGCCGTGGTGGAGGGCGTCGGCGACCACGGCTGCGAATACATGACCGGCGGTCGCGTCGCCGTCATCGGCAAGACGGGCCGCAACTTCGCTGCGGGCATGTCGGGCGGCATCGCCTACGTCCTCGACGAGAGCGGCGAAGGCGGCGCCGCCGGCGGCGGCTTCGAGCGGGTCTGCAACAAGGAGATGGTCCAGCTCTTCACGCTGTCGGATCCCGGGGAGATCGCCGAGATCCGGCGGCTGCTGGAGCGGCATGTCGAGTACACCGCCAGCCCGCGAGCTAGAGCGCTCCTCGACGAATGGGATACCACCGTCAGCCGTTTCATCCGCGTCGTCCCGAACGACTATCGCCGTGTCCTCGAGGCGCAGGCGCGAATGCGCGAGAAGGGGCTCTCGGAGGAGGAGGCCGAGATGGCCGCCTTCGACGAGAACGTCATGGACGCGCGCCGAGTGGCGGGTAACTGAGGTGGGCAAGCCGACCGGTTTCATGGAGTTCGAGCGCGAGCCGGCCCACGTTCGGCCGCCGCTGGAGCGGGTCAAGGACTGGAGCGAGACGCACCCCGACTACGCCGAGAAGACGCTCCGCGATCAGGGTGCCCGCTGCATGGACTGCGGCATCCCCTACTGCCACACGGGAGCGCTGGTCAACGGCCTGGCGCTGGGCTGCCCGGTCAGCAACCTGATCCCCGAGTGGAACGATCTGGTCTATCGCGGCCAGTGGCGCGAAGCGATCATCCGCCTCCACAAGACCAACAACTTCCCCGAGTTCACCGGGCGCGTCTGCCCGGCCCCTTGCGAGGGATCGTGCACGGTCGGGATCAACCAGCCGCCGGTGACGATCAAGACCATCGAGGCCGAGATCATCGAACGGGCCTTCCGCGAAGGCTGGGTCGTGGCGGAGCCGCCCCTCGCCCGCACTGGCTTTCGGGTCGCCGTCGTCGGCAGCGGACCGGCCGGCCTCGCCGCCGCGGCGCAGCTCAACCGGGCCGGCCACGAGGTCACCGTCTACGAGCGCGACGATCGTGTCGGCGGCCTGCTCATGTACGGCATCCCGAGCATGAAGCTGGACAAGGCAGTCGTCGACCGGCGCGTCAAGCTGCTCGCCGAAGAGGGCATCACGTTCGTCACCGGCGTCGCCGTGGGGAGGGACGTGGCGGCCGAGAAGCTGGCGGCCGACTTCGACGCTGTCGTGGTGGCGACCGGCTCCACGGTGCCGCGCGACCTCCGGGTCGAGGGCCGCGAGCTCGCCGGCGTCCACTTCGCCATGGATTTCCTCGTCGGGAACACGAAGAACCTCCTCGGTGGAGCGGCCGCGCCGATCTCCGCCGCCGGCAAGAACGTGGTCGTCATCGGCGGCGGCGACACCGGCACCGACTGCGTNNACGGCCATCCGCCAGGGCGCGAAGAGCGTCACGCAGCTCGAGATCCTGCCCCGCCCGCCGGAGACGCGCGCCGCCGACAACCCGTGGCCGCAATGGCCCAAGGTCTACAAGATGGACTACGGCCAGGAAGAGGCCGCGGCTCTGTGGGGCGCCGACCCGCGCCGTTATCTCATCAACACGCGCCGCCTGATCGGCGACGACACCGGCCGGGTTAGCGCCATCGAGACGGTCGAGATCGAATGGGTGCACGGTTCGAGCGGCCGGCCGGAGATGTGCGAGCGCGAAGGCACCGAGAAGGTCCTCGAGGCCGACCTGGTCCTGATCGCCATGGGCTTCCTCGGCCCGGCGCCCGAGCTGCCGGCCGCGTTCGGCTGCAAGCTGGACCACCGCGGCAACATCGTCCACGACGACGACATGATGACCACGGCCCCGGGCGTCTTTGCCGCCGGGGACTGCTCGCGCGGCCAATCGCTGGTCGTGTGGGCGATCCACGAGGGCCGCCTTGCCGCCCGCGGCGTCGATCGGTTCCTGATGTTCGGTGAGACGGTCCTGCCCGGCTGAGAAGCCGGCTCGCGCGGGGCGCCGCGGGCTCGGCGCCAAGCCGGCTCGAGCGGGGCGCCGCGGGCTCGGCGCCAAGCCGGCTCGAGCGGCTATCTACGCGCCGAGGCTCAGGCGGACCAACGAGGTGGCGCCGCCGGCCGACTCGACGGCCCATTGCCGCCCCTGGGCGTCGAAGCCGAGGGCGACGATCTGCGGCGCCGCGCCGGCCTTGAAGAGCCCCTGGGCCGACACCTCACCGCCCTTGTCGCGCCATTGCATCTCGCCGGTCGCGCTGCTGTAGAGCACGGCAGTGCCGTCGGGGCCGGCCGCGACCAGGTCGGCCGAGGCCATGACGGGCTCGATCATCGGCTCTCCGCCGTTCGAATCGATCCAGCCCGGCGGCGTCCCGGCCGTCAGAACTCTGTCCCCGACCGCCACCAGCCCCGACGCCTGGAACTTCATGCTCGATAGGGCCTGGCTCCCGCTGGCGTCGACTCCAAAGCCGAATCCGGTCGCCGGATCCGCCACCACGAAGGCCCGACCTCCGGCGACGACCAGGCCGCCGGTTATCGGGAAGCCGTCCGAGACGTCGATGCTGCCGGTCACCTTCAGCGAGGCATCCACCTGGGTCAGCGATCTCACCCAGTTGCGGGCGATCAGAGCATTGCCGCTGCCGTCGAAGGCGATGCCGGCGATCCATGGATCGGGCTTGCCAAGCTTGGGATCGGTCTCGATATCCGGTCCCGAAGCCGGAAGCGTCAGGCTGGTCTGGTCGGCGGTATCGGGGTCGCAGACGATCAGATCCAACCCCGCGCCGATCCAGAGCTTGCCGTCCGGCGCGATGGCGAGTCGATCCTTCGTCCGATCGTAGGTCGTGCCCGCGACGGGGCTGCTGGACAGCTTCGCCGTACCGACGTCGTAGCGGTACAGGTCGATCGGCCCGCCCGACTCGCCGCCGAGGAACCAGAAGACGTCGCGCGCCGGGTCCGAAACGAGCTGGCCGACGGGCCCGGGCAGGGCCGTGCGGTCGAGCTCGCCGATGGCCTGGGGCGAGGCGATCGGCGTCGGCAGGGCGCCGGCGATCGAGCCGGGCAAGTCGGTGACCGAGAAGAGCGCCAGCGAGGTGCCGTCCGAGGATTTGAGCGCCAGCAATCGACCGTCGGGCGACCACCACCGCTGCTGCAGCTCCGAGACCATCTGATCGGACGCCTGGTTGGCGTCGACAAGGAGGCTCGCCGACCTGAGGTCCAGCAGTGTGGTGGTCCAGTCTGCGGCGACGATGCGTCGGACTGCACCCGTAGCATCGACGACGAGCCACGGGCCGGCCGGCGACGGAACCTGCCATTCGCCACTGCCAACGACGGCGCTGGCCGAGGCGCCCGAGCGCAGGTTGAACATCTCCAATGTCGCGCCGGCCCGATAGTAGAGATGGTCGTCATCGAACCAGCCCAGGAAGCGCGCCCCTGGGATCGTCTGGACCGAGCCGCCGGCGATGTCCACGATCTCAAGATCCGCGTCCGATTGGGCGGCGAGACGAGTCGCCGACGGGTTGAAAGCCATCTCACCGCGGACGTTCGGGGCAGTTGCCAGGACGCGGCCCGAGGCGAAGTCGACCACGTCGACCGAACCCTTCCAGCCATGCAGCTCGGCGTCCATGTCCGAACAGTCGAGATGGCCGAGCAGGACCAGCTTGCCGTCGGGCGACCAGCCGTAGGGGGTGGCTTTCTCGCCCGCTTTCACGTACTGACCGTTCTCATACCAATCGATCAGGGGATCGCCTACGCACCCGGGCATGGCCACGATGATCGCCGCCGAGCCGTGACCGCTGGCGACGACCCACGAGTTGTCCGTCGGCCCGCCCGTATACGGCTCGTCGATGCCGGCCACGTGGCCGTCGCCGGAGATGAGGTGGGTCGCGTCCAGCCAGCCTTCGAACTGCCCGAAGGAGGAGACGAGGTTGCCAAATCGGTCGTAGACGACGCTGCCAGTCTCCGAGGAGACGAGCAGGTGCTTGCTGTCCGGAGCCCAGGAGACTTGCCCGCCGAGCGGCAGCCGCGCGACGAGACCCGTAATCTGAGGCGTTCCGTACGGCGTTGCTCCTGCTGTCGAACCCCGCGGGCCGCTCGCCGCAGGCGCAAGGCCGCCGCCGCGCAGGGCCAGCAGCCCGGCCGTCGCCACGAGCGCGACCAGGATCGCGACCAAACCCGCCGGGACGGCCGCCCGCCGGTGCACGCCGCGGCCGGCCGGTCGACCGAACCCGCCGGCCAGGCCGAGCCGGACGTGAGCGGTCCCCGCGGGTATCTCGACGCCCCGGTTGAGCGCCCGGTCGGCCCAGGCGCCGCCCAGGACACCGGCGGTCCGCCCGAAGCCAACGAGCAGGCGCCGGCAGCGTCGGCAAACCTGCAGATGAGCCATCTCGGCGGAGCTGGCAACCGCACCGGCCTCGGCGATCGCGTTGAGTCGGGTTTCGGCAACGTGCCCTCGTCCCAAGATCGCCGTCAGCCGTCCCCTCAGTCCGGTGATCACGCTGTTCATCGCGGATTCCTCCCAATCTGCCCCGCGATTGGCTCGTCCGCCGCGAGCAGGCGAGCCAGCTTGCGTCGGGCCCGCCAGATGCTCGAATAAACCGTTCCGCTGGCAACGCCCATCAGCTCGGCGGCCTCGTCCTGGCGGTAACCGAGGCCATAGACCAGCGTCACCGCCAGGCGCTCCCGCTCCGGCAGCCCGGCGATGGCGGCGGCCACGTCGACATCCGGGAAGTCCGCCGCGGGCAGGCGCTCTATGTGCTCGGTGTCGAGGTCGGCGACGTGCCGGCCGCGAGCGCGGCAGGCGCCACGGACCGCCATCCGCCGGACCCAGGCCCGCAGCTTGTCCGGGTCGCGCAGCTGGTTGAGGTGGCGGCGGGCGTGGAGGAGCGCCTCCTGCGCCACGTCCTCGGCATCGGGGCCGGCGCCCAGGGCGCGCGCCAGCGCAGCGAGGTCGCCGAACAGCTCCCCATACTGCGAGTCGAACCCCTCCAGGTCGATCATTTCCCCATCAATGACGGCTTCCACACCCCTCTAGTGTGCAATATGCGGCTCGCGCCTTTACAGACGCACCCGCGCTCCCCCGTCGGACACCCCCCGCGGCGAGGGCTCGGCCCACTCCGCTTCGGCCTGCGTGGCGGCCGCCACGGACATCCGCGCGCCATACGATCGCTTGCGCCCGACGCTTGCCCCCACGCCGCAGCCCGCCGCGCTGGCCGGCCGACGCGATTTGGACATGTGCAAACCCGGGTAGCACCAGTCCAATTCGCAGAAGTCGCGGACGGCACGCCTGGAGCCCGGGACGCTCGATCGATTTTCTGTTCACGCTCAATCTCGGCATCGAGGCCGGCCTGTCGGACCAAAGTCAGGCCCCGACCAGGGCCCAATCTGGTCTCGTGCTACCCCGGTTTGCATCTGACCGAAATGCCCCTGGGCCACGCTCGAAGCCGGCCCCCGGGGCCACGCGGGTCCGCGCTCCTCGAACCGCTCGCGGGAGCCCCTTTTCAGGGCCCGTTCTGCGCCCTACCGTTGCGCCATGCCCGCGAGCGACACCGAAACGGAGAGAATTCGACGGATCTACGACCGGCGATCCGCCTCCGCGCGCTCGAACGGCCGCGACGCGGGCTGCGAGTGGCTGTGCTCGAAGGCCGACGGCGAAACCCTGGAGATCGGCATCGGACGGGGACGAACCCTGGCGTTCTATCCTCGCAGCATACGTCTGACCGGGATCGACTTGAGCGGCGTGGCCGTGGACCTCGCCGAACGGCACGCCCGTGAGCTGGGCCTCGACGTGACGCTCCGCCAGGGCGACGCCGCGGCGCTCCCCTACCCCGACGAGCATTTCGACACCGTCGTCTTCTGCTATGCCCTGTGCACCATCCCCGACGACCGTACCGCGGTTTGCGAAGCCGTGCGCGTCCTGCGCCCGGGTGGTTCGCTGCTGCTGATCGAGCACGTTCGCAGCCCCAACCGCATCGTCCGGACGATCGAGCGCCTGCTCGAGCCGATCGAGCTGAGGCGCATGGGCGACCACCTGCTGCGTGAGCCGCTCGACCATGTCCTGGCTGAGGGTCTCGAGGTGCTGACGCTGGAGCGCAGCTGGTTCGGCATCGTGGAGCGGCTCGTCGCCCTCAAACCCGACAACGAAGAATTCGCCGAGGCGGTCTGAGCTGCCGAGCATGGTCCCCTCAACCGTCGAACCGACTTCTACCGCCGAGCGTGTCTCCAGCCTCCTTCGGCGGAGGCCGCCTCGCGAGTCGGTTGAATGGGCGCTACGAAACGTCGAGCCCTCCGGCCGCGTGTCGTCCGTGGTCCCGCTGCGGGGAGGTCGATCGCATGCCAACCACGCGATTCGCATCGAGGCCGGTGGATCTGTTCGCGAGGTGGTGCTGCGGCGCTGGGTGCGGGCCGACTGGCAGGATGGCGACCCGGAGTTCTCGCCGACGCAGGAGGTCGCCACCTACGACCTCCTGTCGTCGTCGTCGGTGCCGGCGCCGCGCCTCATCGCCGCCGACGTGGCGGGCGGCGAGTGCGACGTCCCCGCGATCCTGATCACACGCGCCCCGGGCGCACGGCTGACCAGACCACCCGACATGCGCTCCTTCCTGGCGCAGCTCGCGCAAGCCCTGCCGCTCGTCCATGGCATCGATCCGGCTCGGGCGCGGGCAACCGTGCCCCCGTATCGGCCCTACTACGAGCACGAGCGACTCTCTCGCCCCGACTGGACTCGGATGCCTGCCGCGTGGGATCGTGCGATCGCACTCGCGGCCGGTCCCGAGCTGGCCGAGCCCGCCGCCTTCATCCACCGGGACTACCACCAGGGCAACACGCTCTGGGCTTCAGGCAGGCTCAGCGCGATCGTGGATTGGACGACTGCCTCGTGGGGGTCGCGCGGAGTCGACGTTGCTCACATGCGCGCCAACCCCGCAATGGCCTTCGCGGTAGAGACGGCGGACGCCTTCCTCGAGGCCTACAGGGCCGTCGTCGGGGCCTCGTACCGGCACGATCCCTACTGGGATCTTCGTGTGGCCGTCGACTTCCTGCCGGACGTGCCGTCGGACGGTTGGTCGGCGGCCGAGCTGGGGCGGCTCGATCGTTTCGTCGCCCGCGCCGTGGCAGCGCTCTGAGCGGCGCCGCCCACCCTCAACCCAGGTCGAACCGACGGTCCGCCAGCTCCGCGAGCTCGCGCCCGATCGCCAGAGAAGCCGTCGCCGCCGGCGAGGGCGCGTTTCGGACGTGGAGGACCCGGCCGGTGCCTCCGATCGAGAAGTCGTCGACCAGCTCGCCGTTCAGCCGCACCGACTGCGCCCTGACTCCGGACGGACCGGGCTCCAGGTCCTCATCGCGCAACTCCGGAAGGTAGCGGCGCACGTGCGCGGCGAAGGCTGGCTTCCAGACGTCCCGCAGCATCTCGGCCGCGCCGGCTCGCCAGAACCGGAAGGCCATCCGCAGGAAACCGCGATCGGCGAGCGTCTCGGCCAGCTCACGCGGCGCCATGTCGGTCCGGCGGTAGCCCTCGCGCGCGAAGGCGAGCGCCGCGTTGGGCCCGGCCCACACGTCGCCGTCAATGCGGCGGGTGAGATGGATGCCCAGGAACGGGAAGCGCGGGTCGTTGACAGGGTAGATCAGGGCCCGGACCAGGTGGCGGGCCTGGGGGCGCAGACGGAAGTAGTCGCCACGGAACGGAACCACTCTCTCGTGGCCGGCGTGGCCGGTCATGGCCGCGACACGATCGGACCACAAACCCGCGCAGCTGATGACGGCCCCGGCGCGCACCTCGCCGTCGGCCCATCGCACCAGGAACTCCTCGCCCGCGTCCGCGGCGTACCGCTCGATCGCATCGACACGGCAGGCCAGCAACACATCGCCGCCATGCGCTCGGACCTCGTCCGCGTACGCGCGGCCTACGACCCCGAAGTCGACGATGGCCGTCGTGGGCGAGTACAGGCCCGCCACGCCCGCGGCGTGCGGCTCGATCTCGGCCATCCGCCCAGGTCCCACCGACTCGAGTCCGGGTACGCCGTTGGCGGTCGCTCGTCTCGCCAGCGCCTCCAGGCCGGGCACCTCTGCCCGATCGACGGCCACCACCAGCGTGCCGCAGCGCTCGATCGGAATGGCGTGCTCGGCCGCGAACCGCTCGAGCTCCGCCTTGCCCTCGCGGCACAACCTGGCCTTGCGCGAGCCGGCGGCGTAGTAGAGGCCGGCGTGAACCACGCCGCTGTTGTGAGTCGATTGGTGGAGCAGGAGCTCGCGCTCCTTCTCCAGGACCACCAGGCGAAGCTTCGGCCGGCGCTCCAGCAGGCGGAACGCGGTGGCCAGACCGACTATGCCACCGCCGATGATGGCGACGTCGTACCGGTCCCTCACCGCGACACCGGCATGGTCCTAGGGCGCCGCCGAAGGCGGCGCGTCCGGAACGTTGCTATACGTGGCGGGCTGGACGAAACCAAAGGGCCCGCCCCAGTACCGCAGCCAGGCCCGGCCGATGACGGTCGACTCGGGGATCGGCCCGAACAGCCGCGAGTCCTCCGACTCCTCGCGGTGATCCCCCAAGACGAAGAGATAGCCTGCGGGAACCTGCCAGAACGACTGGCTGGTGAGGGGGATCGTCTCCTGCCCCTCGTAGACGTAGGGCTCCGTGAGCTTCGCGCCGTTGACCCATACGGCGCCGTCCTTGACCTCGACCGTGTCGCCGCCCACGCCCACCACGCGCTTGATGAACGGCACGTTGCTGCCGTTGTTCTCGTCGACGCCCGCGGGCGGCTGGAGGACGATGACGTCGCCGCGCTTGTAGTCGCTGAAATGGGGCGAGATCTTGTCGACGAGCACGTACTGCCCGTTCTCAAGAGTAGACTCCATCGAAACCCCGATGATCTGGTACGGCTGGGCGACGAAGGTCTGGACTACGAAGAAGATGACCAGCGTCAGAACGATCGTCTCGAGGATCTCGAGAAGGCAGCCGCGCCAGTTCGAGTTCATCCGGGTTCGCCCTCTGCTGCATGCGGGCGCATACCCGCGACGAGTGGTCGAGTGGTCGAGTGGTCGAGTGGTCGAGTGGTCGAGTGGACAAGAAGGTAGCACCTCCCAAGGTTTCGGCGGCGGCAGCGGCGTCCTGAGGGCGCCAGGAGGGCACCCTGCACCGCCAGGAGGGCGCCGGAATGTACGAGGAACCCTCTCGGCACGTTCCTGGCGGCTGTCGCCTCGACCTCCGGCCGCGCGCTTCCGCTGGCCGTTCGCCGCGCAACGATCTCCCGCTCGCCGGGCCAGTCCGGTATCGTTGGCATGGTGAGCACTATTGTTGAGTTCCGGGGGTCGTTCCGTCTGGTCGAGGAGGACTCGAACCGGCTGCGCAAGATTGGCAGGGGTACCTGGTATTGCCGGTGCGGCGGCCTGGCAGACTCGACCCACGAGAACCCGAGATGCGATGTCTGTCGCGGCGGAGGGGACTGCGGCCTCGACTGCAGCATGACCAGCCTCTACTGTCCCAAGTGCGGCGCCACACTCTGAGACGCCCGGCACGCCATGACCGCAGCCGACCGACCCGAGCCCCATCCGATCTACCTCGCCGGCCGCTGGGTCGAATCGCCAGATAGGCTGGTCGTGGACAACCCGGCACGCGCCGGCACGCCGGTCGGCGCCACGTACAACGCCACTCCGGAGCAGTACGAGGAAGCGGTCACGGCCGCCGTGGCGGCCTTCGAGCGGACCCGCAGGATGCCCGCGTTCGAGCGGAGCGCGGCCCTGCGCAAGATCAGCGCAGGTATCCAGGGGCGACGCGATGAGATCGGCCGGCTCATCGCCCTGGAGTCGGGCAAGCCCATCCGGGACGCGCTGACCGAAGTCGACCGGGGCATCCTGACCTTCCGCATCGGCGCCGAGGAGGCCGAGCGCATCGGCGGCGAGCTCATCCCGTTGGACCTCAACGCCGCCTCCCGCGGCCGGACCGGGATCACGCGCCGCTTCCCCATCGGCCCCATCGCGGCCATCAGCCCCTTCAACTTCCCGCTGAACCTGGCCGCGCACAAGCTCGCCCCGGCCATTGCCTCGGGCAACCCGATCGTGCTCAAGCCGCCGTCCAAGGACCCGCTCACGATGCTGACGGTGGCGGAGATTGTGGCCGAGGCGGGCCTGCCGGAAGGCGCGGTCAGCATCCTGCCGATGACGCGTGAGCTGGGCGATCGGATGGTCTCGGACGAGCGCTTCAAGCTGTTGACCTTCACCGGCAGCCCGGCGGTCGGGTGGAAGATGAAGGAACGGGCTGGCAAGAAGCGGGTCGTGCTCGAGCTCGGCGGCAATGCCGGCGTGATCGTCGACCGTTCGGCCAACCTCGACTGGGCGGTTCGGCGCATCCTCGTCGGCGCCTTCAGCTACGCCGGCCAGGTCTGCATCAGCGTCCAGCGCATGTTCGTCCACGAGGCGATCTGGGACGACTTCATGGGCCGGTTCGTCGAAGGCGCCCGGAAGCTGCGGGTCGGCGATCCGCTCGACCCGCAGACCGACGTCGGCCCGATGGTCGATTCGAGGGCGGTCGCCCGAACGCAGGCCTGGGTAGACGAAGCCCGATCGCTCGGCGGTCGAGTCCTCGCGGGCGGCACGGCCGATGGCTCCTACTTCCCACCGACCATCCTCATCGACGTGCCGGCATCGGCCCAGGTCTGCCGGCGCGAGGCCTTCGCGCCGCTCGTGGTGGCCTCACCGTTCGTCGATTTCGATGCCGCCGTCCGGGCGGTGGACGACAGCCTCTACGGCCTGCAGGCGGGCCTCTTCACGAACGACCTGGCGCACGCCTGGTCGGCCTTCGAAGAGCTCGAGGTCGGGGGCGTCATCGTCAACGACGTGCCCACCTACCGCATCGACCACATGCCCTACGGCGGCTCCAAGGATTCCGGCCAGGGCCGCGAGGGGATCCGCTACGCCATCGGAGACATGACCGAGATCCGAATCATGGTCCTGGCGTCACCGAGCTAGTTCGGGCGGCGGTCAGCGGATCGGGCGCGGTTGCTCGGGGTCGTCGGCGAAGCCGGCGGCCACGGCGGCTGCGCGCTCGGCATCGAGGAGCTGGCGCTTGCGGGCCAGGCCGTAGGCGTAGCCATGGAGCGAGCCGTCCGACGCCACGACTCGATGGCATGGCACCACGACCGCAACGGGGTTCGCGGCGCAGGCGCCGCCGACGGCCCGCGCCGCCTTTGGGGCGCCGATCGCCGCAGCCACCTGGCCGTAGGAGCGAGTCTCGCCGGCAGGGATGCGCCGCAGCGCCTCCCAGACCCGTCGCCGGAACGCCGTGGTCTGCACGTCCAGCGGCAAGCCGCTCACCTCCGGCCGGGGCCGGCCGGCCGCCAGGTCGGAGACGAGGGACGCCATGTCGGCCATGCCCGGGTCGTCGCGCGTGACCGTGGCACGCGGGAACTCGGCCCGCAGCTCCGACTCCAGGGCCGCCTGCTCCCGGCCGAGACGCACGGCGCAGAGGCCGCGTTCCGTGGCCGCGACCAGCGCCACTCCGTCGGGGATCGGCGTGGCGGTCCAGCGGATCCGCTCCCCCGCCCCGCCGGTTCGATACCGTCCCGGCGCCATGCCCAGCTCGCCGCCCGCGGCCTCGTAGGCGGCGCTCGACGAGCCGTACCCGGCGTCGAGGAGCGCGCCCAGCACGTCCCGCCCGCCGGCGAGGTGGGCGCGCAGCCGCTCCGCCCGTCTTGCGGCGACCCAGCCGCGCGGCGTCACTCCCAGCCGCTCGCGGAAGATCTCGCGGAGCCGGCGCTCGGAGAGCCCGGCCGCGGCTGCGAGCTCGCGGTCCCCGGGGACGTCATCAGCCGACGCGAACGCCGCGGCCAGCCGGGCCACGGTCGCCTCGACGGCGTCCCGCTCGGTCGAGGTCGCGACGACGCCGCCCCGGACGCTGGCGTCACGCTCCGGGTGGCAACGCAGGCAGGGCCTCGCCCCGGCCGCGAGCGCCTCGTCGAGATTGGCCACGATTCTGACCCGGTCGCGTCCAGGCGTCCGGGCCGCGCATCCTGGCAGGCACCCGATCCCGGTGCTAGTTACGACGAGCAGCCATGTCGTCCCCGGCTCGTGGCGCCGTTCCGAGATCGCCGCCCACTGCTCGTCGGTGGGCGCAGCGCCGATCTGGCCGAGTCTCTGTCTCCGGTTCATGCGCCGATCCTAGACCCGCGGCGCTCGCCGGGCTTCCGGTCGACGGTTTCGGCCGAGCGAGATCCACCCGCGGGGCGCTACAGTCGAACCATGAGAGTCGGCCTCGCCATCGGCGGGAGTCTGCGGGAGGTCGCGGCCCTGGCTGGTCGGGCCGAGGCGGCCGGGCTCGAATCCGTCTGGCTGGCCGAGCTCGACCATTCGGCCTTCGTCCAGGCTGCCGCCGCGATCTGCGCAACCTCGCGGATCGGCGTCGGGACCGCCGTCGCCCTGGCGTTCCCGCGCTCCCCGACGATCACGGCGATGACCGCCTGGGACCTCGACGAGATGTCCGGCGACCGCTTCATGCTCGGCCTGGGCCCGCAGGTCAAGCGCATCATGGAGGCCCGCTTCTCGGTTCGGGTCGAGAAGCCCGCGCCCCAGATGCGCGAGTACGTCCAGGCGGTTCGAACGATCTGGGCAGCCAACCGCGGCGATTCAGTCGTGCACGAAGGCGAGACGTACAAGATCACAATGCCGACCTTTCATGGCCAGCCGAGGCCGGAGCGGCGCGACACACCGATCCTGCTCGCGGCCGTCGGCCCGGTTCTGTCGCGCGTCTGCGGCGAGGTCGCCGATGGACTCCTCGGGCACCCGCTGGCATCGCCCCGGTACCTACGCGAGGCCGTGGCGCCCGCCATCGCCGTAGGGTTGGAGCGCTCGGGCCGGCCGGGGGGCGCCTGCCCGATCACGGCTATGCCGATGGTCTCGATCGGCGACGACGAGGTCGCCGCACGACGGGCGGCCCGGCTCCAGATAGCGTTCTACGCGACTACGCCCTCGTACAAGCCGATCCTCGCGCTGCACGACCGCGCTGCGCTCCCCAGGGATCTGCGGCGCGCCTTCGTCAACGGCGACACCGACCGAATGGCGGACCTCATCGACGACGAGCTGCTCGACGCGATCGCGATCGCAGGTCGCCCGGACGAGGCCTTCGATCGACTTCGGGCGTGGGAGGGCGTGGCCGAGCGCGTCGTCCTGGGCGTGCCATGGTACGGGATGCCGGCGGACCGCCAGCGCGACGCGATCGAGGCTGCGCTCAATCTGGGCGCACGCTGCAGCGGCGGCAATTGAGGCGCACGGCCGCGCAGGCCGGGGTTCGCGGCGCTCAGTAGCCTCGCAGATAGCGGGCCGGTCGTCCCCGCACTCCGGGCCGCGCTCGAAAGAGGCCGCCAGCGGCCGGCTCGGCGGCAAGCTCGTCCGGCGTGGCATCTTCCCACGCCGTCGTGATGAAAAGCTCGGTCAGGTCGTCGCCGCCGAAGGCACGGCTCGACACCCGCGCGACCGGGATGTCGATGCGACCGAGGAGTGCCCCGTCGGGCGAGAACCGGAGCACGCACCCGCCGCGCCACGCGGCCACCCACACGCAATCCTCCTCGTCGACGGCGAGGCCGTCTGGCACTGCAGGTGCGGGCAGGGCCAGGGACGCATCCAGGCGGACGAAAGGACGGTATTGCCCGATCGTGCCGGTCGCGGCGTCGAAGTCGAACACGGCGACCTCCGGGCACGCCGAATCCACGAAGTACATCCGCCTGCCGTCGGCCGACCAGTCGAGGCCGTTGGGAATCGTCAGCCCACTCAGGACGTCGTCGAATCCGGACCCGCCGTGGCGAACCAGCGAGCCGGTGCCGGCGGCGCGATCGAGCGCCAGGCGGCCGATCCAGAACCGGCCCTCTGCGTCGCATTTCCCGTCGTTGCAGCGGCGCGCAAGGGGTTCAGGCTCGAATCTGGCCAGGACATCGAGGGCGCCCGTCTCGGGATCCAGAACCCGCAGGGAATCCGCCGCGGCGACGACGAGCGCGCCATCCTCGCGGAGCGCGACGCAACCAACCGGCGCACCGACCTCGACGGTGCGATCCGATCCTGTCGCCGGATCGAAGCGGTGCACGCGGCCGGCGTTGATGTCGACCCACCAGAGAACGTGCCGTTTGTCGCCCCACAGCGGCCCTTCGGCGAGTTCCGCGTGTGCGTCGAGAACGAGCGCGGCGGTCATGTCGAGGGTCGGCGTCCGATACCTTCGCCGGGCTGGAGACGCCCGTCCCATCGGCCATGCCCTTCCGGCGTGCGCGCCCGTCCCCGGCTACTGGCCGCCGGGCGCCTGATTCTCATCGCCGGTGGGCCGGTCGCCAGGCGCGGGTGACGTTGGCGGCGCGGGCTGCGTGGGCGGCGGCGGATAGCCGGGCCAGGCCTGTGGCGGATATGCGGCGCCCTGCGGCGGATAAGCGGGCCACGCCTGCGGGGGCGGCGCGGGCGGCGGTGGGTACCCGGGCCCGCCCTGCGGCGGATAGCCGGGCCAGGCCTGCGGCGGGTATACCGGGCCCTGCGGCGGGTAGCCCGGCCACGCCTGCGGCGGGTATGCCGGGCCCTGCGGCGGATAGCCCGGCCACGCCTGCGGGGGATACGAGTAGCCGGGCGCGCCCTGCGGCGGGTATGGGTAGCCTGGCCAGCCCGCGACGGCCTGCGCCGGACCGACGACGATCGATCCGGCGAGCCTGTCGTGAAGCCCGCGGCGGAGTGGATTCGTACCCGCCGACACGATCAGAACGATGAGCCAGATGAGGCTCCCCCACGACACGAGATCGGAGACGAGAGTGAGGCTCCCGAATGACGTGAGGCCGAGCGTCCCGTACGCGTTCGACCCCAGCCATTCGTTCGTTGGCGTCGTCGAGATCGCATCGCACATCAGCACGAGAAAGACGGCACCGACGCCGACGGAAAGGCCTTCGAGCAGGAGCCAGCGAAGCAGGGCTTGGCCGAGCGACAATTTGTTGCCGCTGGCAACGTCCGCCACCCGCAGATGCAAACCCTGCTGGCACGGTGTGCCGCCGTACTTCGCCCAGCATCCGGCGTAGTAGACGGCACTGAGTGCGACGTATACCGCGGCCGCCACGATGAGAAGGCCGGTGTTGACATTGAGCAGTGGAGCCGTGACGGTGGCGAACGGCCGGTATGCCTCCTGATCGATCTGCTTGATCTGGTCAAGCGCCTGCGAATTGAGAGAAACGGCGCCGGTGACGATGGCCAGGATGACGGCGATGCCTGACACCAGGCCACCCACAAACCCGTCCAGGATCCACGCGCCGACGCGCCGGCCCATGCCGGCCACCTGGACTCCGGGCGGCAGATACACGTAAGGCGCCTGATTCGCGGGCACAACCCAACCGCTCACGCGTGCACCTCCAGCCACTCTCGCATGTCGCAAACCCCATCGGTCGAACCCGAGCATACGCTGGCCGCCGGCAGAGCAAGGGGCCGCGTCGACGTCGCCGGCGCACTCACCCCCGAGTCAGGCCACGAAGCCTCTCGACCGAGCGGCGCGTCGCCCAACTCCTGTCCAGCCCAAGTTGTGGCGTCCCGGGCAGCATTCGAACCGTGTCGTGAGGGAGCGCCGACCAACCCGCAGCGCCACGACTGCCCGCGGTGTCGCGTCCTACGATCGTTGCGCGGCTCAAGGGGAGCCGCCAGGGAGGTGAGACATGTTCGCCAGCTTGTCGTCGATGTCGTGCCGGGGGTCGGGCAGACCCGGCCCGCAAATGGCCGCGTGGAGACGAAGAGGGGCCCCTGGAGCGGCCGCGATGCTCTTGGTGGCCGCCATTGCCGGGGCCTGCACGGGTTCAAGCGTTTCGACGCCATCGAACTCTTCGTCCGCGTCGCCTAACCAGACCGCAAGCCCACTGACGTCCCAGTGGCCGACCTTGTCGCCGTGGTCAGCGGAGACGCCTTGGCCAACGGACACGCCGTGGCCGACCCTCACACCCGCGTCGACGGAAACGCCCTGGCCGACCATCACGCCCGGGCCGACGGATACGCCCTCGCCCACGGAAGTGCCGGAACCGACTACGGCGCCGACTCTGCCGTTCAAGCCCAAGTCGGACAAGATCGAGGTGGCAATGGGCAAGGCCGGCCCACTGGCCCCGGCCGCGGATGGCGGTGACAAGGCCGCCGCGGAGATCAACGATTTCGGGTTCGATCTCCTGCGCCGGCTGGACCCTGCGGGCAACTTGTGCGTGTCGCCCACCAGCATCGCGCTCGCGCTGGCGATGACCCGGGCCGGCGCCGAAGGCCAGACCGCGACCGAGATGGACAAGGTCCTGCGGTCGTTCGGCTCAGATGGCCAGGCCAGTGAGATCGTGGCGCTGCTGGCGGCGCTCAAGGCCGACAACTACACAGAGGAAGGCGAGGACGAGAACGGGAACGATGTACAGGTCCAGAAAGCTCGGCTGGACCTTGCCAACGCCACCTTCACCCAGCAGCGCCTACCCGTCGAGCAGGCCTTTCTGGACGCACTGAGCTCCCGTTTCTCGTCGGGCATGTACCTCGTCGACTATCAGAAGGACGCTGAAGCGGCACGCAAGGTCATCAACGACTGGGTCTACGACCACACTCAGGGCCGGATCCCGCAGATCCTGAGCCCCGGTGATGTCGACCCCAGTACCCTGATCGCCCTGGTCAACGCGATGTACCTTCAGGCCCATTGGGCGAAGGAGTTCGATCCAGCGTCCACGAAGTCGCTTCCGTTCACCCGCAGCGACGGATCTAGGGTTTCGGTCCCGACGATGGCTTCGGAAGACGACTGGGGTTATGCCTCGGGTAAGGGCTGGCGCGCCGTCGACCTGCCTTATGCCGGGTACACGATGTCGATGACGATCATCGTCCCCGACGACATGGCGTCGTTCGTCGCCGGCCTCAATGCCGCCTCACTGGCCACGATATGGAAGTCCGAGAAGAAATACGACGTCACGTTGACCCTGCCGCGCTTCAAGGCAGACTCCCATTTCGACCTCGCAAGCCATCTCGCCGCGATGGGGATGCCGACAGCGTTCGACCCGAACACCGCGGACTTCTCCGGGATCACAGGCGATCGGTCCATCTATATCGGGAAGGTTATCCACCAGGCGAACATCGACGTCGACGAAACGGGCACGACCGCCGCGGCCGCAACCGTGGTCGTCGGGAAAGGCATGATCGGTGAGCCGGATCCGATCCCGTCGGTGACGTTCCACGTCAACCAGCCGTTCCTCTTCCTCATCCACGACAAGGCGACGGGCGCGGTCCTATTCGCAGGCAGGATCGACGATCCGTCCGCGACCAGCTGACAGTCGCGGCGCTCCCTGTAGCCTCGACCGGGCCCGGGCTCGCTCCCGCGGCCCGGTCGGTCTGTCACAAGACTTCGAGAGTGGCGTCCCCGGCGGGATTCGAACCCACGACCCGCCGCTTAGAAGGCGGCCGCTCTATCCACTGAGCTACGGGGACACCGAACGGCTCGGACGCCGCGCGTAGAGTAACCCGCGCCGCCCGGCGGGGCCAGCCCGGGCAGCCCAACAGAATGCGGGGAGCGACACTCGGGCCGGCGACGGCCTGCCGCGCCTGCTCGTTCGGACCCAACCACGAAATCGTCCTTTAGCCCATGGCTCTCGGTCGGGCCGGTGCTAGACTCCGTATCCTTCGCGTTCACCACGTACGCGCCTGCTGCGCCCTGGGAGGTCGTATCGGTGTCGTCGCTTCCGCTCGAGTCCGAGCTGACGGCCATGCCGTCGGCTGCGGACCTGCTGTCGGACGTACGATCGGAAGCCCTACCGGTTGCACCTCGAACCGGCTCTCCCCTCACCGCGACCAGCGGTCAGCTTGCCCTCCAGCTTCCCAGCGAGCTGCCCCACCTGTTCATCGCGCCCGAATGGAAGGACCAGCAGCGGCTTTGGGGCCACAGCTTCCACCCCATGTGCTCGTACCTGGCCAGCTTCCCCGCCGGCCTCGTGCATGCGTTCATCGCCCGCTACACCCGCCCCGGAGATGTGGTCCTGGACCCATTCAGTGGCCGCGGCACGACGCCGCTGCAGGCCTGCGCCGAGGGCCGGATCGGGGTGGGCAACGACCTCAACCCATTCGCCCACATCCTGACCGCCGCCAAGATCGATCCGCCGACTAAGGCTGCCGTCAGGACGCGCCTGGCCGCTCTTCGCCTGGCCTGGGCGGCCACCGCCGGCGAGTGGAACGAGATTGCCGATCGCGTGGCCTCCGACCCCGGCTCTACGGAGATCCTGGCGCCCGGCCCCGGCAGCCGTCCGATTGGTGGGTCGATGCCGGCTCGTCCCGACGCGGTTGTCCCGGCCGAGGTCGCGCTCTCATTCCATCCTCGAACCCTGGCCCAGCTGCTCTACCTGCGCGCCGGCCTGGATCCGGACGATCGAACGGATCGATTCATCCTGGCGACACTGACTGGCATCCTTCACGGCAAAAGCGCCAGTTACCTCTCCGCCGTGATGCCGAACACATTCAGCATGGCCCCGCGCTACGTCCGCGACTTCGTGGCCCGGACCAGCTTCCACTCGCCCGAGCGCGACACCTTCGGCCTGCTCGAAGACAAGGTTCGCCGGCTGTACCGCCAGCCCGTGCCCGCCGCGCGGGGGATCGCCCTGCTCGGCGACGCGCGCGATTCGGGCGTCCGGTTTCGCGAGGCGCTCCGGGCACGTGGCCTGCCGGAGCGAGCGCGCCTCGTGGTCACTTCGCCGCCCTACTTGCGCGTGGTGAAGTATGGCTACTACAACTGGCTGCGGCTGTGGCTCCTGGGCTACGACGCCTCGGCCATCGACGAGCTGCTCGACGACGCCCACCACCGCGACGCCTATCTCGTCTTCATGCGCGAGGTTCTGCGCGGCCTCCGATCCGCGCTCGCGGACGATGCCGTCTTGGCCCTGGTCATAGGCGACGTGGAACTGGATCGCGGCCGGCCCGCCAACGGTGGCATCGGGCTGGCGGAGGCGGTCTGGGAACTGGCCGCCGCGCCGGAGGGTTATCGACTTGCGGGCATCGCCCTGGACGACGTGGTGGCGGGCCGCAAGATGACCAAGCTCTGGGGCGACGAGGCGGGCCAGGCCACGAAGCTGGATCGGATCCTGGTTCTGTCCACGAGCGAAGCCGGCCGGCGTCGTGCCCTCTACGGGGCCTCGCTCCCGATCGACTGGTCCTGGCCGCCGCGCGCCCCGCGCGCGCTGTAGGCGGGCCCCCTGCGTCGCCCAAAGGCCGTCCTCTCGCGCGAACCCGTCAAACGCTCGCCCGCCGCCGACGCGACCCACCGCCGACGGGCCGCGACCCAGCCTCATACAATCACGCCATGAAGCCGATGTACGACGAGCGCGACCTGGCGGCGATGGACCCGCTGATCCTCATGAAGAACCTGGACCACGTCCGGATGACCAGCCGCCGGCTGAGCTACATCCTCCAGCAGCAGGTCCACCTGTACACGCCGGCGGCCAACGAGCTGCGCCAGCGGATTGACTCGTACACGGAGGCCGAGCGCCAGATCGAGGCCGAAATGGGCCGGCGGCAGCTCCGCGTCTGATCGGGCGTGACCACCGGCGCCGCAGGCCCCGGGCTCCGGCTCGTCCACAACCGCCACGAGAAAAGGCCCTCCCAGACGGGAGGGCCTTGCTCGATCGATGGGGCTGCGGTCAGTGCCGCCGGCGTCCAACCTGGGGTGCGGCGTGGCCGGGTTCAGGTCGCCGTACCTATGAGCACGCGGGCCTGCCTTGCCTCATCGGGCGCCTCCTCCGGCGCGTCCGATCGCATTGTCATGGGGGCTACTACACCGACGAACAGGCGACCGCGCCGCTCGACCTCCTCACGCGCAACCTGGCTGACGAACCCGGCCAGGCGCGGCATTTCTGCGAGTCCGAAGGCGATGCCATGTTCCGCGAGCTCCCCAAAGCCCCAGCCGTGGTACAGGCCCCGGCTGGCGACTGCACACATCTCGTCGTAGAGCTCGGGCCAGCCGACGCGCCTGCGACGGCGGCAGAACCTGACGAAATCGAGGGCCGCGTCAGTGGCAGCGCGATCTTCCGGGCGCCTGCGCGAATCCATTCGATGCACTCGCTCCTCTATCCATTGCGACCGAATACCGCGCCCACCGACGGTCGTGGCTGGCTTCGGTCCACCCGCGCGTCTCTCCTCCGCGTCAGGCTGTACGCATGCTAGGGGGACGCCCGGTGCCAAAAAAGGGGTTTCTCCACCAAGTGGTCCACCAACTTCTGCACAGAACGTCCGTTCGCTGACCGTTTGTTCGACCGGCTCGAATGGAGGCGGCAGGGGCTCGATTCGACGCCGAATCAGCGCCGCGATCGCCCGCGAGAAGTGTCTCGCCGTGCGCTCAGGCGCCGGCGCGCGGCGAGCACGACCCCCGCCGACCCCCGCGCAAACGCGAGCTCGAACCTCTAGTTGGAGTGGATCACCACGGTGCCGGCCGCCATGTCGTGCCAGGCCCGCTTGCGCGGCTCGAAGGCCGCCCAGACAAACCCGAGCAGACCGACCGGGCTGAAGAACAACTCGACGTAGAAGACCAGCTCACGGATGACGGCCATGCCTCCATCGATCGGTCCGCCGTCGATGGCCCGCACGACTCTCAGCCCGACGACCTTCATGCCGGGCGTGGCGCCGCCCTTCCACCAGAAATACCACCAGTACCCGAAGCCGACCACCGGCAAGAGCACCAAGCCTACAAGGATCAGGATGCTCAATACGGCGACGAACAGGGCCACCCCCCAAATGATGGAATCGATGAAGCAAGCCACAAACCTGATCCAGAACCCGGCGTACTGCGGCATGGCGCCGTAGTCGACCGGCGCGTAGCCCATCGGCTGGCCGTAGCCGGGGGGCGGATAGTCGGGCTGGGGCGGATAGCCGGGCTGGGGCGGATAGCCGGGAAGGGGCGGATACGCACCCGGATCGCTCTGCTGCTGAGGCTGATAGTCCCCCGGCTGTCCCGGCCATGAGCCGGGACCGGGCTGGGGCAGAGGCGCAGACCAGCCGACAGGCGCGCCCGACCAGTCGGGCGGCGGTGGCGTCGAACCTGCGTCGGGCGCCGGTGTCGGCCCCGGAGGCGAGCCCTGCTGATCGCCGGTCATTGCCTCTCCTCGCTGTCGCGGGCCGCGAAACCGCCCTGCCTCGCTTCTGACAAGGCCCTGTACCCCAATGCTATCAGGGGCAAATGCCCCGATCCGAACCTCCGTGCGCCCAACGGACCGAAACAGAAGAACGCCCCCGGGGCGCGGTCCGGGGGCGTTGGGCAGTTTCGAGTTGGTACCGCATATCGGATTCGAACCGATGGTCTCCGCCTTGAGAGGGCGGTGTCCTGGGCCTCTAGACGAATGCGGCATCGCGTTCGGCCGCCATTTCGGCGGGCCGGGCGGGATGATAGCAGGCCCCGCGAGTGCGCGCCATCGGGTGCGCGCCATCACGTGTGCGCCATCGGGTGTGCGCCAGCGGGCGCCGTCGGTGATCGCGGGCGCGCGGGGATCTTTACAGGCGGTGCGTCTCCAGGAACGCCCGAACGCCGTCGGCGACCTGCTGGAAGCTCTGCTCGCCGATGACGAGCCCGTAGTGCGAGTGAGCCCCGAACGGCTCGTATGTGCCGCCCAGCCAGTCGGCCAGCCGGCTGGCGCCGGTGGCGGCCGAGGTCCCGTCCAGGCCCGCGCCCACGACCAGGATGGGCACGCTGGCCAGCCGGGCTCGATCGATGGGGATCCCCTCGAGGATCTCGCGCTTGGCCAGACCCGACTCATGCGGCTTCTGCCCGAACAGGTGCTGCAGCCTGATCACGTCATCAATCGTCAGGTCGCGGTTCTCGCGCTGGAGCTTCTCGGGCAGGGTCTCCCAGCCGATGTGGTCCCGGCCGTAGACGTCCGGAATCTCACGCAGCTCGTGCGGTCGAACGGGCGGCCGCAGGTCGCGCGGGAGCTCGCTGTCGAGCAGGACGATCGCCCCCACCGGATGACGTTCCGCGGCCTTGAGAATGAGCAGGCCACCCATGCCGTGCCCGATTGACACGGTGTGGGGTCCGATCTTCTCCATGACCGACACGACGTCCCCGACGTACGTTTCGAAGTCGGTGGCGGCCATGTCGGCGTTCTGCGACCAGTAGTGGTTCCGGAGGTTGAGCGCATGGCCCTCCCAGCCCCGGCTGGCGAAGTAGGAGAGATACCGCTCCCAGACCCAGGAGCCGGTCAGCTCGCCGTGGACGAAGAGCAGGGGCCGCCGTCGCGAACGCCGCTCCGGCATCCACGACTCGACATATAGCCCGCGATCGGTGACCTCGATCTCATCCTTGCGGATCGGCCGGCCGTTCAAGCCGACGGAATGCGGCCGGGCAACGCGCAGGCCATCGGGGGTGTTGTCGCTCATGTACCTCGGGTTCCTAGATTCCGCGTCCGGGCGCCCACCCGCCCCGATTCACCATTCGTGAGGGTTGATGATGAGCCCGGTGAGGGCCTTTGGGTAGAAGTAGGTCGATTTCTGGGGCATGACGTCGCCGTCGGCCGCGACGGCCGCGATCTCCGCCACGGGAGTCGGGTCGAGCAGAAACGCCATGTCGGCGCCTTCGTGAGCCTCGTCCACCCAGTCGAGAGCCTCACGCACCGATTTCGTGTACGCCAGCCGGCCCGCGGCGATGGCCTCCCGATCGATCCTGGACAACCTGTCCAGGGCCGTCTGCAGGAGGGTCACGTCAAGCCGGCGCAGAGCCGGTCCACCGGGCGGCAGGAACCTTGCGAACGCATCGCGTCGGGCTCGCAAGACGGCGCCACCCTGGCGCGCCCAGAGCCCGAACCGGCCCTCGCCGCCCGGAGATTTGTCCACCGAGGCGAAGGCGGTCTCGAGCCGAGCGCGCCCGTCCACGGGCTCCACGTCGAACAGCTCCGGGGCACGCGATAGGAAGGTCGCCACGCCGGCGTCGCCGAGATCACGCACGATGCGGTGGGTCGGCAGGACCGTCAGCTTCTGGCGGGTCGTCTCCAGGAAGAGCATCAGGACGTAGTCCGAGGCCGGGTCCGCCTCGCCGGTCCGGTTGGCGCGCCGCTCGTCGCGGTAGCGGATCGCCGTCTCGTAGCGGTGGTGGCCGTCGGCGATGGTGATTGGCTCGCGTCCGGCAGCGGCCAGAATGTCGCGGATCTCCTGGGCGAAGGGACCGTTCTCGGTTGCGGCCCAGAGGCGGTGGCGAACGCCGTCGTCGTCGGTCACGTCGATGTCCGCGGGCGTTGCGGCGACTGCCTTCATCGCCCTGACCGATGCCCCGCGTGGATCCACATACAGCCCCACCACCGGGCTGGTGTTGACGCTGGTCGCCTTCATCAGCCTGTAGCGATCCTCTTTGGGGGCCGAAAGAGTCCGCTCATGCGGCAAGACGCCGGCGCCTGGCCCAAAGGTTTCGAGCTTGAGGCGGCCGAAGAAGCCCAGCTGGGCCCGGTGCCTCCTGGTTCCCGGCACCGCGTACATCTGTTCGTAGACGTAGATGCCCGGGTAACGGTCCTTGTGGAGCGTGCCGTCGGCACGCCATTCCGTCAGGAGCTTGCCGGCTCGCCTGTAGCGATCCTCCGGTTCGTCACGGGGCTGAGCTTCGGGCAGATCAATGCGGACGGCGTTGCGCAAGCTGCGGCGCAGCAGCTGCTCGTGCAGCTCCGGCCCGATGACGTCATAGGGCGGGCAGATGACGGAATTCAGGTCGCCCGCGACCTTGGGATCGAACCGAAGGGCGCGAAATGGTCGGATCTCAGGCACCCGTTGCTCCTCAGGAAGCCCGTCTGGCCCGGGCGGCGGCTGCTGGTCGGCGGCCGCGCGGTTTGTCGAGCCGGCGATACCGACGGGAACAACACGGATCGTAAGGTAACCGAGCGCTTTGGGCCACTCCGGCCTGCCCGATTCGTCACCCCGACGGACGGCAGACCGGGCCGGAACGCCCCTGTCGCACAACTCATCGGACGGCGATGCAGGTTTTGGCATTCGCTGCTACTTTTCAGACATGCATCATGATCGGGCCGTGCATGCGGAGTTGCCGGCCAAGGACACCGCCGCCCCGAAGCGCGACCCGGCCGCCGTGACGGCTGCGTCGCCCGTGAGGCCGGCGCCTCCAATACCTTCCTCCGCCGCCGTCGGCGCCGCCTTCCGTGGCGCCCAGTTCGAGCACGGCACCGATGCCGAGATGATCGAGCGTCGCGTCCGGACGGCGAACCCGCTCGTCACGCCATCTCCTGGACCCGGCGCCTCGTCGACCCTGCGGCGCGATATCCTCTACGCCCTGCGGACGGGCGGACCCGCATCTCCCGATGAGGTCGCCGACCGCGTCGGGGCGAGCCGAACCGGCGTCCTGCAGCAGCTTCGGACGCTGGAGACCGGCGGCCTGGTCACGCGCAGCTTGAGCCGCCACGGAGTCGGCCGGCCGCGCCACGTGTACGACCTCACGGCGGCCGCGCAGGAGCTCTTCCCCGCCAACTACGGGGCGCTGACGCAGTCGGTGCTGACGGCGATTCGAACGGTCGGCGGCGACAAGCTGATCGCGGAGGTCTTCGAGGCTCGGCGCGAGATCCTTCGGGCGAGAATCGGGCGCCGCATCGAGGAACGGCTGCCACCCAACGCATCGCTCTGGGACAAGGTCAAAGAGGTGGCGACCTACGAGGACGAGACCGGATACCTGGGCAGGGCCACCCGAGACGCCGACGGAACGATCCGCCTGTGCGAGCACAACTGCGCGATCTACGGCGTCGCGGGCACCTACCAGATCGCCTGCGCCGCCGAGCTGCAGCTCTTTGGCGAGGTGCTTGGCGCGAAGGTCACGCGCGAGTGCCACATCGCCACGGGCGGTCGCAGCTGCACCTACCTGATCGAACCGGCCGACGAGTAGCGGTCGTCGGGCCGCGCACTCACGCCGCGGCCGTTCGGTCGGCTAGGCCTCTTCTCGCTCGACTTCCTGGCGCGTCGCCGGTTCGATGATCGGCGCCGGAACGGCGGAGATGCGCGGCACGAACGAAGCCGCCAGCGAGGTCTCGGCCGCGCGGACCTGCTCCTCGTAGGACAGGATCCCCAGCCGCCCCAGCGTGGCCAGCTCGTCGCGAATGTAGGTTCGCAGCATCTCGGGGCCGTCGGTGCTGATGGCGTAGCGAACGTCATTGCGGCGGAACTGGTCGAAGATCCAGCGGAACTCCTCCCAGCTCGACACGACCTCCGTCTGCAGGTTCGAGGTGGGGCAGATCTCGAGAACGATCCCGCGCTCGCGCAGCATAGCCATCGTTCCCGGGTCGTACGCCGACTTCACGCCGTGCCCGATTCGGTCGGGCTCGAGCTGTTTGATCACCTCCGCGATCTCCTCGACGGGCCCCGATTCACCGACATGGACCGTGATCCCCAGCCCGAAATGGCGAGCGCGCTTGAACAGCGATCTGTAGTCGGCTGCCCGGAATCCCGCGGACTCGGGGCCGGCGATGTCGATCCCGACGATACCGCGGCCGTGCCACGCGATGGCCTTCTCCACGATGATCTCGTTCAGCGCGTACGGGAAGGCGCGGTCGAGGCAGAGGATGAGCCCCGGCCTGATCGGATACTCCAGCATGGCCCGGTCCATGCCTCGCAGCGCGGCCGCGAGGATGTGGTCCAGGTCCTGCTCGCCGCCCCTGTTCCGCTTCATCGGATTGAAGCGCAGCTCGGTGGTCGTGACGTTGTTCTTGCGGTATGCGCCGCCTACGACCTCATAAACGGAGCGCTCCATGGCCAGCGGCGAAGACTGGATCAGCTCGGTCCAGTGGAACAGATGCAGGTAGCCGTCGAAGGAGTGGCCACGGGTCGGTGAGGCGGTGATCATGTTCCGGAACTGCCAGTAGTCCTTGGTCGGGAGCTTGATCCCCTGGTCGTGGGCGATGCCCCACATGACGGCGGGCGTCACGGCGCTGCCGAGGTGGCAGTGCAATTCGGCGAGCGGCGTCCGGCGGGGCAGCTGGCGGGTCATTGCGCAGAGCATATTCCTTCGGACGCGGACCGCCAGCGATGCAAACCGGCTGGCCCCGCCGGACCGTCGTGCCCGCCTTGCACGGGAACGCTCCCACGGCTACGCTGCGGCAACCTGACACCGAGATGCCCGTCGTGGGTCGACGGCAAGCAACATCGGCAGACCCAGAGAGGATGGGGCGGCTATGACCTCGCCCAAGCTCCGGATCGCGGGCCTGCTGGCCGCGGCCGCAATCGCGGTCGGGGCTTGTGGCAACACGACCGTCACGCCGCCGCCGACCCACACTCCGAATCCAACCCCAGTCGTGACGCCCACGCCGAGCCCGGCTCCGACTGCGACTCCGACGCCTGCGCCGACTCAGTTGTTCGTCGCGTCGCTGCCGGCCGACCAGCTCGTCGCAGCAGGGACGCTGACCGTCTGCTCCGACGTTACGAACACGCCTCAGGAGTTCCTGGACTCTTCGGGCAACCCGACCGGTTCGGACATGGACCTCGCCGCGGGGATCGCCACGCGGCTCGGCCTCAAGCTATCGGTCCAGAACACGACCTCGGACAAGATCCTCGCTGCCCTGGCCGCCGGGCAGTGCGACATCGGCATCTCGGCCCAGATCATCACGCCGGCCGAACTCGCGAAGGTCGACATGATCCCGTACTTACAGGCCGGTCAGACCTTCGTCGTCGCCAAGGGCAACCCGACCGGCATCAAGACGACGTATGACCTCTGCAAGAAGGCCGTCGGCGTCACGAAGGGCAGCCCCGAAGCCAATCACCTCAACGGCGTCAGCCCGTATACCCCGGCCCGGGGGCTGAATGCCAATTGCCAGGGAGCGCACCTCAATCCGATCACGGTCAGGACCTACTCCAAAGACAGCGACGCGCTTGCCGCGCTGACGGCCGGCAAGGTCGTGGCCTTCTTCACAGGCTCGCCCATCGCCGGCTACGACGTCGTCTCGCAGCCCGACCAGCTCGATCTGGTTCCCGGCCTCGTCCTCGACAGCGCCACCGAAGGCATCAGCCTGACCAAGAACAAGAACGACTTGTACGCGGCCGTCCGGCTTGCCCTCCAGTCGATGATCGATGACGGCACATATCTCAAGATCCTGACCAAGTACGGCGTCGAGGCTGGCGCCGTCGCATCGACCATCTCGTAGGCCTGAGGGAACTTTCGCGCCCTCCCGACGCCGGCGGAACTCCTGGCCGGGCACGCGTACCAGCGCGCCCTGGGCGCGGCTGGCGCAATCCGCAACCTGTCCGCAACGGTGGATGTCGTGCGCGTCTTGCGCGCTGTCGCGCCTGAGGCTACGCTGCGCCCACAGATCCCATAAGCAGGTCGACGGGGTGGACGGCAGGCTGCATTGGGACTCCCAGGAGGATTGGAGGAACACTCGTGATCTCATCTCGATTCCGCATCGCCGGTGTCCTCGCCGCGGCGGCAATCGTCGTCGGCGCCTGCACGGCTGCTGCCACCCCTTCGCCGACCGCGGCCCCGACCCCGGCCCCGACACCGACCGCGGTCGTCCTCGGGCCGGTCGGTACTCCGGCCCCGACTCCGACCCCGGCACCGACGCAGGTGATCGTCGGGACCGTGCCGCCCGATCAGCTCGTCGTCCCGGGGCACCTGACCATCTGCTCCGACATTCCGTATCCGCCGCAGGAGTTCTTCGACGCCAACGGCAACCCGACCGGCTCCGACATCGACATCGGCGCTGAGATCGCCGCCCGTCTGGGCCTCAAGGTTGCCGTCCAGAACACCGTATTCGACACGATCATCGCCGCCCTCGACGGCAACAAGTGCGACATCATCATCTCGGCCCAGAACATCACGGCGGACCGGCTCAAGGCAGTTGACATGATCCCGTACTTCCACGCCGGCCAGTCGTTCGTGGTCGGCAAGGGCAACCCGACCGGTATCGCGACCGCCATGGATCTGTGCGGCAAGTCGGTCGGTGTCGAGAACGGCACGACCGAGGCCGACCACCTCAACGGCACGGGCGACTACAAGCCTGCCGATGGGTTGAGCGCGCAGTGCGTGGCGGCCGGCAAGGCCAAGATCAACGTTCAGCCCTTCACCAAGGACAGCGACGCGCTCCTCGCCCTGCAGTCCGGCAAGGTCGCTGCCTACTTCACCGACTCGCCCGTCGCCGGCTACTACACCGTTCAGCAACCCGACCTGTTCCAGGTCGTCCCCGGCCTCATCCTTGACGACGTCAACGAAGGCATCAGCGTCGGCAAGGCCAATACGGCGCTGGAGGCGTCCGTGAAGGCGGCCCTCCAGTCGATGATCGACGACGGAACATATCTCAAGATCCTCACGAAGTACGGTGTCCAGGCGGACGCCGTCACCTCCACCAACTCCTAGTTCAGACGCCCGCGCGACACGATGAGTGGGCTGCGCAATCGAGGCATCCGACCGGCGCTGCTGGTCGGATGCCTCTTTCTCCTTGCCCTCGTGGTAGCCGGCTGCTCGAGCAGCAAACAAGGCTTCCAGTTCGATCCGAACATCTTCCTTCAAGACCTGAACCCGACCTCGCCCGGCGTGCTCGGCGTGCTGTACGTGACCATCGTCGTGTCGGTCGTCGCTCAGGTCCTCGGCGTCGTGCTCGGAGTGCTCGCGGCACTGGGCAAGATGTCTCGAATCGTGCCGCTCCGGGTTGTTGCCAACCTCTACATCTGGTTCTTCCGCGGGACGCCGCTTCTCGTTCAGCTCGCGTTCTTCTTCTTCGGGTTCGGAGCTGCCCACGTGTGGGATTGGAGCGACATAACAGTCTTCGGGTTCTTCATCCCCGGTGCCGTCCAGGCGGCGATGGTCATCCTCGGCTTCAACGAGGGTGCCTATATGGCCGAGATCATTCGCGCCGGAATCATGGCCGTGGATCCCGGTCAGACTGAGGCCGCGAAGTCCCTGGGCATGACGTATCGCCTGACGATGACCAGGATCGTCCTGCCGCAAGCGGCGCGAGTGATCATTCCGCCGCTGGGCAACGAGTTCAACAACATGCTCAAGACCACCAGCCTGATCTCTATGCTGGGCGTAGTCGAAACGTACGAACACTACGTCATCATTCAGGGGCTCAACTACCGACCCTTCGAAGCTTACGCAGCCTGCGCCTTGTGGTTCCTCCTGATGACTACGATCTGGGGTTTCATTCAGGCCCGGATCGAACTTCGGTTTGCCCGGGGCACCGCCACAGGGTCGTCGGCGGCTCCAGGGGTCGGTTGGCACACGCGGCTCCTCGGCGGCCGATCCAAGCCGGGCGCTGAGATGGGCGTGCTGGGAGGCCACTGATGACAACTCCAAGCGTCAGCAGCAGCCTCCTCGGCGCCATCGGCGGCGTGCCCCGACCCGACGTGGACGTGGTCGTCGACGCTCGTGACGTCAACAAGTGGTTCGGCCGACTGCACGTGCTGAGGGACATCTGCCTCCAGGTCAAGCGTCAGGAGACGGTCGTCATCATCGGTCCGTCAGGGTCCGGCAAAACTACCTTCATCCGCTGCGTCAACCACCTCGAGAAGATCCAGAACGGCCGCATCTTCGTCAACGGCCACCTCATCGGCTATCGGGAGGCCGGCGGCGGCAAGAAGCTGGTCGAGGACAAGGAGAAGAACATCGCGTTGCAGCGCCAGGAGATCGGGATGGTCTTCCAGCGCTTCAACCTGTTCCCGCACATGACGGCCCTCGAGAACATCATCGAGGCGCCGATCCACGTGCGGGGAATGTCGCACGACGAGGCCATGGTCATGGGTCGGGCGCTGCTCGAGCGCGTCGGCCTTGCGGCCAAGGAGAAGGTGTACCCAAATCAGCTTTCAGGCGGCCAACAGCAGCGCATCGCCATTGCCCGCGCCCTGGCGATGAAGCCCGCGCTGATGCTCTTCGATGAGCCGACCTCCGCCCTCGATCCCGAGATGATCGGCGAGGTGCTGGAGGTCATGAAGGAGCTGGCCCGCGAAGGCATGACGATGATCGTGGTCAGCCACGAGATGGGCTTCGCCCGGGAAGTGGCCAAACGGGTCGTCATGATGGACGACGGCATCGTGGTCGAAGAGGGCACGCCGGACCAGATGTTCAGCTCGCCCACGCAGGACCGCACGAAGGCATTCCTCTCGAAGATCCTGTAGGGTCGCGGACGTTCGGCAGCCACTCGAGGCGATCGGCGACTTCGTCGGGCGCCTCAGTCTATCTGTGCCCCGCGATGTGCGGTCCGCACGAATTGCCCATCGTCACCCGGGGCGACGCTACGACCCACTACGGGTCATTCCTCTGCTCGACGTCACCCGGGGTGGCGCTACGCGGCCGAACCTCCGCGGCGGGGCCCTCCGGCAGGCCATGGCGCGGTGAGGATGGCGCGATTGAGCGTGGAATCGGCCCATCCGCTCGTAGTCGACGCGGGCGAACGCGCATCACGCACCTCGAATGCCGCTTTCCGTCACCTGGGGTGTCATTGAGCAGAAACCAGATGGCACGCAAGTCGCGGTCGGGATGCCGGAGCCAGCGTCGAACGTTCGATGTGCGAGCCGGCAGCGCCGCGGCGAAGACTGGACCGAATCGATCGACAGCGCTGCGGGCCCAGGTTTGCTCGGGCAGTACGAGCACGCTGCCAACGACCAGAGGCCTCCAACCGAGCTCCCGCGCCAGCGTCGGACACAGCCGCCGCTTGCGATCCATCTTCGACAGCAGATCCTGCAGGTCGACGAGCTTCGTCTTGACCTCAACGATCAGGAGGGCGCGGGCTGGCGGATACCAGCCCATCACGTCGATCGACCCTTGCTCGCCCCAAACGTTGAAGCTGTGCTCGGGGATGGTCTCCCAACCCAGTGAGGTCAGACGCCGAACGACCTCGTTGACCAGGCCGGCGTGGTCCTCGTCCAGGAGCTTGGCCAGGTCCGCGCCACGCCACCGAGGCACGACCTGAAGCGACATGCCGACTGCTGCCGCAATCCGCCGGACGGCACCGAGCGACGTTCGCTCCAGGCCGCCGCTTTCGACAAGCGACACCATCGGCCGACTGACCCCGGCCGCGGCCGCGACCTGAGCCTGGGTCAGGCCGCGCCTGATGCGGACCGCTCGAATGGCAGAACCGACCTGGACGTCATCCACGCCCAAGAGGATGAGCCCGCCGGCTTACCTGCCGCTTATCGGACCGCGGCTGAGCCAAGGCCCGAGTCAGTCGGGCCGGTAGATGACGCGGCCCTCGGCGTCGATCGTGGGCGAGCGGCGCGCCGCCGGCTCCGCCCGCGCCGCCCTTTCGACCCGCGCCGCCACATCGTCCCGCGCCGCCACATCGTCCCGCGCCGCCACATCGTCCCGCGCCGCCACATCGTCCCGCTCCGCCCGCGCCGCCACATCGTCCCGCGCCGCCACATCGTCCCACGCCGCCAGCTCCGCCCGCGCCGCCCTTTCGACCCGCCGGGCCTCCGCGCCCGGCACCTGGTCGCGGGCGTGGTAGCTCGACCGAACAAGCGGTCCCGACTCCACGTGGCGGAACCCCAGCGCCAGCGCCTCCTCGCGCATCTCGGCGAACTCGTCGGGGTGGTAGTAGCGCTCGACCGGGAGGTGCTGCACCGACGGCCGCAGGTACTGGCCAAGCGTGAGGATGTCGCAATCGACCGCGCGCAGGTCCACGAACGTCTGGCGCAGCTCCGGCCGCGTCTCTCCCAGCCCGACCATGATCGACGACTTGGTGTGGACCGCGGCGGCTCCGGCCGCCCCGCCGAATTCGCGCGCGTACGCCTTCGCCCGCTCGAGAACGCCGAGCGATCGGTCGTATCGAGCTCGCTTCCGGACCGGCTTCTGCAGCCGCGCGACCGTCTCGACGTTGTGGTTGAGGATGTCCGGCCCTGCCGCCATCACCGTCCGGAGCGGCGCCTCCTCTCCGTTGAAGTCGGGGATCAGGACCTCGACGCCCATGCCGGGGCACGCGTCGCGCAGGCGCCGGATCGTGTCGGCGAAGACGCTCGCGCCGCCGTCGGCCAGATCGTCGCGGGCCACGCTTGTGATCACGACGTGATCGAGGCCCAGGCCGCGGATGGCCTCGGCCACGCGGCGCGGCTCGTCCAGGTCGTAGACGGTGGGCCGGTCCGTCTTGACCGCGCAGAACCCGCAGGCGCGGGTGCAGGTGTCGCCGAGGATCATGACCGTGGCCGTTCGCTGGTCCCAGCACTCGCCCACGTTCGGGCACTGAGCCTCCGCGCAAACGGTGTGCAGCGATAGCCCGTTGAGCAGCCGACGGACCTCGTGGTACGTCTCGCCGGAAGGGATCCGCGCCTTGATCCAGTCGGGATGCCGGCGCAAGGCCGCAGATCCGTCGACTGCCGTCTCGAACGTTCCGCCGCCCATGGCGATCGTCGGCGGGAGGATGCGCGAGGGCGGGTGCCGGTTCTCCATGGGTTCGAGCCTAGTAGATCGGCGTGTCGGGGCCGATCGCCTCGAGCCTGCAGATCACGTCGCGCACGAACCGGCCGACCTGCGCGCCGTCGGTGGCCCGGTGGTCGTACCCGGCAACGAGATTCATCATCGAGCGGATGGCGATGACGTCGCCTTCGGGTGTCTCGCGGACGACCGGCCGCTTCACGACAGCTTCGGTCGTGAGGATGCAGACCTCCGGGATGTTGATGATCGGCACGGTCAGGATCGAGCCGAACCAGCCGGTGTTGTCGATCGTGAAGGTGCCGCCCTGCAGGTCTTCGAGGCGCAGCCTGTTCGTTCGGGCTCGGGCCGCGAGGTCCTGGATGGCCCGGTTGATGCCGTTGATCGAGAGCTGGTCGGCGTCGTGGATGACGGGGACGATGAGACCGCTGTCCACGGCGATGGCGATGCCGACGTTGATGCGGCGCTTTCGCAGCAGGCCGCCCTCGGTGTAGTGAGCGTTCAGATCGGGATTGGCCATCAACCCCTCGACGACGGCTTTGACCACGAACGGCAGGAAACTGAGCCCGACACCCTCGCGCGCCTTGTATGCCGCGCCGAGCGAGGCGCGCAGGCCAACCACGGCCGTCATGTCGGCTTCGAACGTGCTGTGGGCGACCGGCACCGCGGCGGCTCGGGTCATCTGCGCGGCGATGCCGCGACGCATCTGGTTGTGCGGAACGACCATCTCGTCCTGGCCTGGCTCCCAGGTCACAGCCGGCGCCGACGAACTCGACGGGGTCGAAAGGGCGGACGGTGCCAGGCCCGGCGCATGACTCGGGACGCCTACCCCGGGTGCTCGATAGACGGACGGTGAAACGGCGGCCTGGGCGGCCGCAGTGGGAGTTCCAAGCCCCGAGGCGCCGAGACCCGAGGCGCCGAGACCCGAGGCAGAGCCGGCCCCTCTTCGAGCCAGGAACGTCATCACGTCGTCGCGGGTGATCCGGCCGGCCTGGCCCGTCCCGGCGATCTGGGCGGGAGTCAGGCCGTGGTCTCGAAGCATGCGGCGGACGGCCGGGGTCATTCGCGCGTTCGGGTCGCCGATCGGGCCGCCGGCCTCGACCTGCATCACTGGCACGAGACCCGGGGGAGGGGCCGGGGAAACGGGGAGTGGCGCGGGCCGCGGCGCCGCCCCGGGAGCGGCCGCGGTCGTGGCCACGGCAAAGGTTCCGGGAGCCGCCGCCTTCGCGGCGGCCGCGGTCGTGGCCCCGGCAAAGGTTCCGGGAGCCGCCGCCCCGGGAGCGGCCGTACCCGCTCCCCGTGAAGCGGCTTCTGCCCCTGCCACTTCCTCGATCTCCGCGATCTCGGCGTTGTACGGGACCGTCTTTCCCTCTTCGACGAGGATCTTGCGCAGCACTCCCTCGAATGGCGACGGGACCTCGGCGTTGACCTTGTCGGTGATGACCTCCAGCAGCGGCTCGTCTCTGGCGACGCTGTCGCCGGGGTGCTTGAGCCACTTCCCGATCGTCCCCTCGGCCACGCTCTCGCCGAGCTGGGGCATCGTCACCTTGGCCATGTAGCGCTCCTCCTGCGAGGCCTTCCTGACGACGGGCTCGCCGCCGCCGTTGCCGTTAGTTTGGCCCATCTGGCGTGAACCGGGCTAGTGCCCCGATTCATAACCTTGGGTGGGGAATTGTCGCCGTGGCCGCGACGTGCTGGCAACGGCAATTAGCACCCGAACGTTTCGGCACGGGGCACTAGTCGCTTGCCGGGCAGGCCCGCGCTGTGGGTTGGGGCGGCCCTCGGCCGGCCCCAGGATTGGGCCCAGAGACGAGGGACGAGGCTGGCCGACACCTTCCTGCTCATCGTCACCGGAGGTGACCATAGCCCTCGCCGCGGCAGATTCTCCTGCTCATCGCCACCCCGGGTGACACGACGCGCCAACGAGACCTCGGTTGCCACCGGCGGCGCATTGCCCGAGCGTGGAATCCCGCCTGAGAAACACCAATACGGGGCTTCAGCGACGAAATGGGCATCCGGCGACGCTTAGCGTCACCCGTGGTGACGTTGGGCACGGCCGGCGAGAGGCACGG
>PMXQ01000073.1 GCA_003171065.1 Chloroflexota bacterium | reverse complement strand
GGGCCGCCGGGCGCGGGCCGAGGAACCGGCGGCGCACCACCGGCGTCAGACGGGTGAACCGCCCGCGAGGGGCTAGGCTGACACGGACGCTACGCCGGACGATCGAAAGACACCGGCCCAAGCCAGGAGAAGACGATGGACGACAAGATGGCCAATGCCAAGCCCGAACCGACCGAGCCAGTCGCTGCCGCAGAACCAAGCCGGCCCGGACCCCTTACGCTGCGCCGCGCCATTGTCGTGACTGCGGCCGCGAGCCTGCTCGTCGGGCTGATCGCCGGCCCGATCATCGCCAACCACTTCACCTCGGCCGCCGGCACTCCTGCCACCACCGGTACTCCGACTATCGTGGCCGCGGCCACAGACACGACGGGCACGCCGGAACACACCATCACCGTCTCGGGCTCGGGCGACGTCAGCGTGGCGCCGGACGTGGCGGACGTGGTGCTCGGCGTCTCCGCCACCAGGTCGACCGTCAAGGATGCCCGCGCCGCCGCGGCGACCTCGATGACAGCCGTCCTTGCCGCCGTGAAGAAGAACGGCGTGGCCGACAAGGACATCGTGACCGTCAACCTCAGCCTGAACCCGAACTACGACTACAGCTCCGGCAAGTCGGTCGCTCCGCTGACCGGCTACACGTACAGCAACACGATCAAGGTCACCGTCCGCGACCTGACCACGGTGGCCGCCGTAGTCGACGACTCCACTGCCGCCGGCGCTACCACCGTGCAGGGCATCTCGTTCCGTCTCAACGACACGACGACGGCCCAGGCCCAGGCCCGCCAGCTTGCGATGGCAGACGCTCTGTCCAGGGCCAATGCCCTTGCCCAGGCAGCCAGCGTCTCCATCAAGGGCGTGGCCTCGATCACCGAGGTCACGACGACGCCTGTCACCTACTACAGCAGCGGCATGGGCGCGCTCTCGGCCGCCCCTTCGGTTTCGACGCCGATCCAGACCGGCACCACGGACATCACGGTCCAGGTCACGGTCAGCTACCTGATCGGCTGATAGCTGGAGAAGGCGCAGCGGCGACGCGCCGCTGGAGGCTCGCGAGGAGGAGCGGTCGCCACGGCGGCCGCTCCTCTGCGTCTCGAGCCGTATCGCGCGGTCAAATCACCATCTAGTTCGGTGCACTTTCTGCCGCGTGTCACTCGATGCCGGGACCAACGGCAGGGGGTTGCCTCGAGCGGCCGGCGCGATACTCTTTGTCTATGCGACTAGATCTGACCAAGCGCAGCGACTATGCCATTCGCGCCATGCTGGCGCTGACCATGGCCGAGGAAGGTCTCCTGAGCAGCCGCAAGATCGCGGAAGAGATGAAGATCCCGCCGCGGTTCCTGCCCCAGATCATGGGTGACCTCACCCGGGCCGGTCTGGTCGACGCTCATCCGGGTCGCGCCGGCGGTTACAAGCTGGCCAGGCCGGCGTCGGCGGTGACGTTGCTGACGGTCATAGAGGCCGTCGAGGGCGATCCGCATCGCCAGATCTGCGTCATGCGCGGAACTGCCTGCGGCCAGGACGGCGAATGCGGCGTGCACGACGTCTTCTACGCGGCCGAGAGCGCGATCCTTGAGAAGCTCGCCGGGGCGACGCTCCAGGGCATCATCGACGCCTACGAGGCCAAGCAGGCGGTCGGCGCAGCAGCCCGGTAGCCCGCGAGCCCGCGAGCCCGCCGGCCGACAGCGGCCCGACCCGCACCGATCGCTCCGGGTCAGCCCGGCTTCTGCCTCGCCTCCCATTCTTCGGCGAGGATGCTCATGTGGATCTCGTCCCAGAAGCGGCCGTCCCGGAATACCGCGCCGCGTGCGCGACCCTCGACCGTGAAGCCGCATTTCTCGTAGGCGCGGATCGCCCGGGCGTTGAACTCGAAGACGGTCAGCGCCACCCGATGCAGAGCCAGGTGGGTGAACGCGTGGGCGACCATCAGCGCGGTCGCCTCGGAACCGTAGCCGTGGTTCCAGGCGTCGCGCTCGCCGATGGTGATGTGGTAGAGCGCGGAGCCGTTGTCTCCGTCGAGCTGGCTGAACGCGCAGGTGCCGATCAGCCGATCGGTATCGCGGACGTGGATCGCCATCGCCAGGAAGTCGGAGCCCATGATTCGGCCGTGGAAGAAGCGCTGGATCTCTTCCGTGGTCAGGGGCCCCACCTGATAGCGCGTCAACCGCGCGACCTCGGGGTCGGAGTACCAGCGCATGAACGCCTTGAGGTTTTCGCCGCGATGGCGGCGCAGGACGACGAAGTCGCCGACGATCGCTTCCGGCCGCCAGGCTCGGCGTTCCGGCACGAGGGTCATGCGAGCCTGCCGCGGGGGGCGCCGAACGCGGCGCGGCTGCCGGGCATTCGGGCATCCGTTCGCCACAGTGAGTCGCGGCAGTCGCGTCGGGCGGGCTTCACAAGGCGAAGGTATACCATCGCCGCCATGCGTGGCTGGAGCGAGTTGGCCGAGCGCGTCGGCGGAACGACCCGCACCTCCGAAAAGACGGCGTTGCTGGCCCGGTACCTCGCCCAGCTCACGAGCGACGAGCTTCGGCCGGCGGCGGTCTTTCTCTGCGGGCGACCCTTTCCCGAGTCTGACCAGCGGGCCATCGGCCTCGGCTGGGCGGCCATCTCCGCGGCCGTGACGCAGGTCGCAGGCACGACGGCCGGGGCCCTGGGCGAGGCATACGATCGCTCCTCGGATCTGGGCAGGGCCGTGGCCGACGTTCTGGCGTACAGGCCCGAGGAGCCGGACCCGAGCCACTCCCCGGGGATCGTGGAAGTCGCGCAGGCCTACGCCGCGATCGAGGCTGCTTCCGGAGCCGCGGCCAAGGGGGCGGTCTTCGGCGCGCTGCTCCAGCGCTGCGACTGCCTGACCGCCAAGTACGTGGTCAAGATCCTCACCGGGGAGCTGCGCATCGGGCTGCGCGAAGGGTTGCTCGAGGCGGCGATCGCCGAAGCGTTCGAGAGATCTGCGGCGAAGGTGCAGCTGGCGGGAATGCTCACCGGGGACGTGGGCGAGACGGCGGTCCTCGCCAAAGAGGGGCGCCTGGATGAAGCGCGCCTGCGGCTGCTGCACCCCATCAAGTTCATGCTCGCCTCGCCGGCCGAGGATGCGGCCGAGATCATCTCGCGCCTCGGGCCGATGGTCTGGGTCGAGGACAAGTACGACGGCATCCGCGCCCAGCTCCACCGGCGGGGCGGGGAGGCGCGCCTGTACTCGCGCGACCTGCACGACATCAGCGACCAGTTTCCCGAGATCGTCGAGGCGGCTGGGAACCTGCCCTGGGACGGCATCCTCGACGGCGAGATCCTGGCCTTCGTCGACGGCCACGTTCTGCCGTTCCTGACGCTGCAGGCGCGATTGGGTCGAAAGGAGCCGACGGCGCAGGTCCAGGCGGAGGTGCCGGTTGTCTACGTAGCCTTCGACCTGCTGGCGGTGGGACCGCGGTCTGACGACGGCTCCGCCACGGCCGTGGAGGTGCTGCTGCAGATCCCGCTCGTGGAGCGTCGCCGGCGCCTCGAGGCCCTCGATCTGACGACCGCCGGGGAGGGCGGGCGCTTCGCGTTGTCGCACCTGATGACGGCCGATTCCGTCGAGGCGCTCGATCGGGTCTTCGGCGAGGCGAGGGCGCGGCGCAACGAGGGTCTGATGGTGAAGGACCCGCAGAGCGGGTACTCCCCGGGCCGGCGGGGCCTGGGCTGGCTCAAGATGAAGCGGGCGCTGGCGACGCTGGACTGCGTGGTAGTCGGGGCGGAGGCGGGCCACGGCAAACGCCACGGCGTGCTCTCGGACTACACGTTCGCCGTCCGCGACGAGACCAGCGGCCGGTTCGTCACGATCGGCAAGGCCTACACGGGACTGACCGACGCCGAGATCGCCACCATGACGCGCTGGTTCGAAGCGCATACCGTCCGCCAGCTGGGCCGCTTCCGCCTGGTCGAGCCGACGGTCGTGGTCGAAGTCGCATTCGACGTCATCCAGCGCTCCACGCGCCACCAGTCGGGCTTCGCCCTGCGCTTCCCGCGGATCGTCCGCCTTCGACTCGACAAGACCGCCGACGAGGTCGACACGCTCCAGACCGTCGAGCGACTGCACGGCGAGCTCCAGACCGGGGCCGAATACCTGGTCACCGCCGAGGCCCGCAAGACCGGCCGGTGAGGGAGAGCCGCGGCTGCGGGCTGGCGCCCGGAGGCCGAGCGGGCGCGGCAACGGGTCCGCGCAGCGTCGCGGCGCACGAACGAACGTCCTGTTCGGGGCCTACTGATGGACCATCAAAACGGACGAGGCGCGCCGCTATCCTGCCGCCATGTTCGGCTCGTTCAACCCGGTTCAGGAGCTGCCACTCACCCTCGTGACCGACAGGCTGGTCGTCCAGGGGACGATCCTGACGCGCGTCCGCCGTCTCACCGACCTGGTCAACGAGCCGGATACCACTCATCTGATCCTTCAGGACACCACGTTCATGGAGCTCGGCTCGCGGCGCGTCGTGGCCAACGGGGGCGCGGCCCAGATCCGGCTCAGCGACGTGCTGTTCGTGCATTCGAACGGGCCGACCGAATCGGCGTCGAACATGCGGATGCCCAAGCAGCCGGTCAAGGCGACGCTGCTGTTGCCGCCATTCACGGTCGAAGGCACGATCCACCTGCCTTACGAGTCAGAGCTGCGGATCGCCCTGGATGCATATGGAGATCGCTTCGTTCCCGTCACGGGCGCCAAGTACTGGGCTTACGGCGTGGCCGAGTCACCGAACTTCGTGGACCTGCTCGTCGTCAACCATGCCCGGGCCCACGTGTGCATCGCGGACGGCGTCGAATGGCATAGCGAAGCCGGTCCCGCGCGCTCGGATTCTGACGCCGGTTCGAACCCCTGGTAGGCTGCCCGCCGCCCGCCGCCCGCCGCTCGCGCCGCTCGCGCCGCCCGCGCCGCGCGGCCCGCGCGGCACCGCGCCGCGAAATCGCACCCTACCGATCGATCGGCAGATCCAGCCGGTCGCCCCACTCGGCCCAGCCGCCGTCGTAGACCGCCACGTCCTGGTGGCCGATCAGGGCCAGCGCGAAGGCCAGCTTGCACGCCCCCATGCCCGTCGCGTCGTAGCAGATCAGGCGCCGCCGCGTGTTGACGCCGGCCCGCCGCAGCAATGCCCAGATGTCCTCCGCCGGCCGGAAGCGCCCCGTTCGAGGTTCGGTGGTGGCGGCCGCTGGGACATTGAGGGCGCCGGGGATGTGGCCCAGCCGGCGCGTCGTCCCGGCGTGGCCGGCATACTCCGACGGCGCTCGCGCGTCCAGCAGCTGGACATCTACCGAGCCGAGCATATCGCGAACTTCGGCCGCGCTGAGGCGCAGGCGCGACTCCATCCGCGGTGTGAATGTGGTCGGCGGCCGCAGCTCCAGCGCCGCAGAAACCGGCTGCGCCAGGGCGCGCCAACCCTCGATCCCGCCCATCAGGATCCGCGCCGAGTCGAAGCCGTAGACGCGCAGGCTCCACCAGGCCCGAGCCGTGCAGGAGTTGCCGGTGTCGTCGTACAGCACCGCGACCATGCCGTTGCCCAGACCGACCCGGCCAAGCGCCGCCGTGACCCGCTGCGGGCCGGCCAGGAGCAGGAGGTTGCTGTCTTCGTCGGGTTCCACGAGGTCGGCGCGCCAGTCGAGATACGTGGCCCCGGGAATGTGGCCGGCGGCATATATGCGCCGCCCGGAGCCATCCGGCCGCCAGCGGGCATCGAGAACCTGGAAGCCGGGCCGGGCGATGTTCTCGGCCAGCCATTCGGGCGTCGCCAGCAGTTCCGGTCGCCGGTATCCGATGATCCCCAAGCTCGACCCTCCCGCGAGATGGGACTCCGTGTGCTGCCCTCTATCATAGAAACCCATGGTTGGCCCATTCATGCCCGACGACGAGAAGCTGCCGGCGATCCGCGAGGCTCTGCCCGCCACGGCCGCGGGCATCTACCTGAACACCGGCAGCTGCGGACCGCTGCCGCGCGAGACCGCCCGGGCGATGGCCGAGCTCGAGGGCATCGAGCTGCGCACCGGCCGGGCCGACATGGCGTACTGGAAGGACTCGGCCGAGCGCATGAACGAGGCCCGCGCGGCCGTGGCGGCGGTGCTCGGGACCGAACCGCGCCGGATGGCGTTGACTCATGCCACGACCGACGGCATGAACGTGGCGACATGGGCGGTCGACTGGCAGGCGGGCGACAGGGTGGTCACGACCTCGCTCGAGCACTCCGGCGCGCTGGGGCCGCTGTGGGCGTTGCGCGACCGTCGGGGAGTGGAGCTGGCCATCGCCGACATCGGCACCGGCGGCGATCCTGCCGAAGTGCTCGCGGCGCTGGATCGGGCGATCACGCCGAAGACTCGGCTGGTCGCGCTCTCGCATGTGACGTGGGCCACCGGCGCCCGCCTCCCGATCGCCGAGATCGTCGAGCTGGCGCACTCGCGCGGAGCGCTGGTCGCAGTGGATGGCGCGCAGGCGGTCGGCGCGATCCCCGTTTCGGTCGAAGAGCTTGGCGCGGACTTCTACGCCGTTCCGGGCCAGAAGTGGCTGCTCGGCCCCGAGGGGACGGGGGCCGTCTACTGCGCGCCGTCGGTCCTGGATCGGCCGCGCCTAACCTTCGCCGGCTACGCCGCCTTCGAATCGCTCGACCTGGCCGCCGAGGGCAAGCTCTGGCCCGACGCCCGGCGCTTCGAGATCGCCGGCTACCACCAGCCTTCAATCCTCGGCTTCGCCCGAAGCACGGCCTGGCTCTCGATGTACGTCGGCCTGGATTGGATCCACGAGCGAACCGCGCGCCTGGCCGGCGAGGCGGCGGCGATGCTGGCGGAGATCCCGGGCGTCGAGGTCGTCACGCCGCGCGACCGCATGGCCGGCCTCGTGACCTTCCGCATCGCCGGCTGGAAGGCCGGTCCCGCCCTCGGCGAGCTGTCGAAGCGGACGCTGTGCATCGCCCGCACGATCCCGCCGCTCGACGCGATCCGGATCAGCGTCGGCTTCTACAACACGGACCACGAGCTGCGCCGCTTCCGCGATGGCGTAGCGCTGGTCGCTGCCCACACTCCGGAGACGATCCCGAACCGGCCGGCGATCCAGGTTCTGCGCGGCGGGCTGGAGTAGGGGCGGCCGCTCGGGCCGCGACGGCGCCGTCGGGCT
>PMXQ01000016.1 GCA_003171065.1 Chloroflexota bacterium | reverse complement strand
TCCGCGTAGGAGTCGTTGTACTGAAGGGCGACTTCGATCGTGGTCTGGCCCTCGTGGCGCTCAACGTACATCGGGCGGGCGTGGAGGGTCTCCTTGTTCTTGTTCAAGTGGCGAACGAAGGAGACGAGGCCGCCCTCGAAATAGAACGCCCGTTCCCTATCCGCTCGGTCGTCGAGCAGCCGAATCCAGAGGCCTTTGTTCAGGTAGGCGGACTCGCGCAGACGCTGCGAGATCGTGTCGAAAGAGAACTCGGTCGTATCGAAGACTTCCGGGTCTGCCTTGAAGACCGTCGTCGTGCCACGGCGATCGCCCTGGGGGCCAACCTTGCGAACCGGCGTCGTCGGAATGCCCCGCGCGTACTCCTGGGCCCAGACGGCCCCGTCTCGGGCGGACTCGACGCGAAGCGACTCGGACAGGGCGTTGACGACGCTGACGCCGACGCCATGAAGACCGCCCGAGACCTTGTAGCCGCCACCACCGAACTTGCTACCGGCGTGGAGGACGGTGTGCACGATCTCGAGCGCGTCGCGGCCGCTGGGGTGGCGACCAACCGGAACGCCTCGTCCGTCGTCGGTGACACGGACGGCGCCGTCCGCCAGCACCCGAACCTCGACGTGGGTGGCGTGGCCGGCCATCGCCTCGTCGATCGAGTTGTCGACGACTTCCCAGACCAGATGGTGCAGGCCGCGGACATCGGTCGAGCCGATGTACATGCCGGGGCGTCGACGCACCGGATCCAGGCCCTCCAGGACCTGGATGCTCTCGGCGTTGTAATCGCTGGTCGCCTTCTTGGTGCGACGACCATTGGCCGTCTGAGGCGCGGCCGCTTGTCCGCTGGTCGTGCGCCGCTGGAGTTCCTGGGTCAAGCGTTTCCTCCGGTCAGACGGTCGAAGAGGCGGGAGAATTCCTCGTCGCTGTAGTACTCGATGACTATGCGTCCACCTTTGCGGGACCTTGCCACGGACACCTTGGTTCCCAGGGCGCGGCGCAGATCTTCCTCCAGACCCTCCACTTCTCCGTCGACGGGGGCCGTGGGTTTGGCGCTGCTGGCCGGGCGGTCGCGCAGTCTCCGGACCAGCTCCTCGGTCTGGCGGACGGACAGGCCGCGAGTCACAACCGCCTCAACGAGCTGGCGCTGGACGGCGGGCGTGGTGCCCACGAGAGCGCGGGCGTGCCCCTCCGTGATGTCGCCGACGGCCAGGGCGTCCTGGACGACCTGCTCGAGGTCGAGCAGGCGGAGGGTGTTCGCGATCGTCGGCCTGGCCTTGCCGACCCTGGTTGCGATCTCGTCCTGGGTCAGCTTGAACTCGTCCGCCAGCTGGCGATAGGCGTGGGCCTCTTCCATGGCGTTGAGGTCGGCGCGCTGGATGTTCTCGACTAGGGCGATAGCAAGCTGGTCCTTCGCGGCCATCTGTCGAACGATCGCCGGCACGCGGTCGAGGCCGGCGAGCTGCGCGGCGCGGACACGTCGCTCACCGGCCACTAGCTGGTAGCCGTTGAGGGTCTCGGTCACGAGCACCGGCTGGAGGACGCCGTGGACGGCGATGCTGGCCGCGAGCTGCTCGAGAGCCTGCTGCTCGACGTGCTGCCGCGGCTGGTAGGGATTGCCCTTGATGTGCGAGATCGGGATCTCGACGGGGGCGGCGCCGGCGGGGCTGGTTTGCGGGATGAGTGCACCGAGTCCCTTGCCCAGGCCGGTACGGCGCTGCGCGGAAGGAGCCATCACTTGTTGCCTCCGTGCGAGGCACGGGCCTCCGCGCCCTCGGCGGCAGCCGCGCTGTCGCCGGCGAGGCGGGCAAGTTCGGGATGGACGGGCCGCCCATCGCGCGCCCGCATCTCCGCGGCGAGGGCGGCATAAGCCTCGGCGCCCTTGGAGTCGGGTCGGTATAGCGCAATCGGGAGGCCATAGCTCGGCGCCTCCGAGAGGCGGACGCTGCGTGGGATGATCGTGTCGAAGACCGTCGGCCCGAGGTACTTGCGGACCTCGGCGTCAACCTCGGCAGACAGGTTCGTCCGCGGGTCGTACATGGTCAGCACGACCCCCTTGATCGCGAGGTCCGGATTGAGGTGATTCCGGACGAGATTGATAGTCGCTATCAGCTGCGAAAGCCCTTCAAGCGCGTAGTACTCGCACTGGATCGGGATTACGACGGCGTCGGCGGCGGTCAGAGCGTTGACAGTGAGCAATCCCAGCGAGGGCGGGCAGTCCAGCACGATGTAGTCGTATGTGGAGACGAGCTCAGTGAGGATGCGGGCGAGACGGCGCTCGCGCTGAGGGAGCGGTGCCAGCTCGACTTCGGCTCCGGCGAGGGAGATCGACGAAGGCACGATCGAAAGGTTCGTGACGTTCGTGGAGACGACCAGGTCCGTGATCCTGGCGTCCTCGATTATTGCCTCGTAGACGGAATGCCCGATCTCGCCGCGATCCAGCCCGAAGCCGCTTGTGGCATTGCCCTGGGGGTCAAGATCGATGACGAGAACGGAGTCTCCGGCGAGGGCCAAGTAGGTAGCCAGGTTGACTACCGTGGTGGTCTTGCCGACGCCACCCTTCTGGTTGGCGCAGGCGATGATCTGACCCACTCAGGTCCCCATTTCGGTGGTCGGAATGCTTGAATTCTAGCATTTTGGGCCGGCTTCCGAATTCCGGAGAGCCCTCCGAACCTGCGCCGAGCACGGAGCTTGCGTCCGAACCGGCGGCCTGTCGGTGCCAGCCGACACCATACGTATCTGGTCTTTGCGCGGCCTTATTTCGCGCTGCACCGGAGCCAATGGGCGTCGCCCCGACGCAGCTGCTTCGGCGATGGCCGCGCCTGCCGACGGCGCGCCGTGTCAGCTGGCGCGTTTCACGTGAAACAGCGCGCTGCCGGAGAGTCTCAGGTGCAGCCGCGGTCGCGGATCGCTTCTGGCCGAGCCACCTGGCCGTCGCCGAGGTCGTGTGTCTGCTTCACAGCTGCCCAGGCCCCGCTTGGACGAGCGGCCGGTTCGCGAGATTGGAGAATCAGCCCTGGCGTGGCCCGGGCGCTGCCAGCGACAGTTCCTTCCCCGCCCCGGCAGGCACGTTCTGGCCCAGGGCCTTTCCTTGCTCCTGCCGCCCCACGACCGGGACCCCGGACGACAGTGCCACGATCCCCGGCAGGTCGTAGCCCGGTGCGCGGGCTCGGCGACCGCACCTCCGAGGCCGTTTGTTCAGGATTGGCTCTCGGCCTATACTCCCCAGGTCATTCCGCCACCCGGCCCTTTTCTGGCCGGAGCGCCCCCAGGTCAACCTCAAGACAGGCCTCAATGGGTCCCGTACTCGCCGCGGTCGGCGCTGCAATAGCGGCCCTAATGGAAGTGACGGTCGCCTCGCGGATCCACCTTGCCGACGCACAACCTCAGATCGTCTTCGTGATTGCCGTCCTCCTGACGCTGATCATCGGCTTCGAGGAAGGTATGGCATGGGGGTTCGTCGGTGGGCTGTTCGTCGATCTTCTGACCCTCCGACCGCTAGGGTCGACCGTCTTTGGTCTGCTTGTGGTCGTCGGATTGGCGGCGGCGATCAGCCCCATGCTGGCTCGTATTCGCTTCGCCAGCCCGCTGGTTGGCATCATCCTGTTCACCCCCGTGTTCATCGTCCTTTCGACCGTGACGGCTGGCCTGCTTCGGCCTCCGGCTCCCGCGCTGCGCGTGTCCAACGTGGCAGCGGCGATGCTGCTAAACGTCATGTTCGGAGCATTGGTTGCCCCTCTGTTCATGACCGTCCGCAGGCGGTGGGAGCAGAAGGAACGCCTCAGCTGGTGAGGAGGCGCCCGTGAGCGTCCGGATCGATCGACTGTCCGTCACTGCCAAGAACGTCTACAGGTTCGGCTCGTTCGGGCTGGCGATCATCGTCGCAGTCGCGGCCCTGAGCGTGCGGATGTTCGATTTGCAGGTCATCCAGGGCCAGGAGAGTTACACGATCCCCCAGGGGGAGGCGGCCGAGACGATTTCTGTGCCGTCCAGTCGCGGGTTGATCTATGACTCGAACAACATCCCCCTGGTTCAGAACCTCCCGAACTTCGTCGTCCAGATCGTTCCCGAACTTCTCCCGGTGGACCAGAAGGCCGTCGTCGTGCGAAGGCTCGCGTCGCTGCTGAGCATGGATCCTGTCGCCATCGACCAGGAGCTCGACAGCACAACCGGCTCCCTCTACGATCCGATCGAAATCGCCACGGAAGTTGACACGAACACGGCCCGCATCATCGATGAGAACGGTGACCTCTTGCCGGGGGTGCAGGTGGTATCTGAGCCGTTGCGCCTGTACAGCAACGGGAACTACCCGCTGCAGCTCCAGCCGGGAACCACCCGTCAGCCGCTCTTCAGCGACGTACTGGGCTACACCGGCAGAATCACTGGGGAGCTCAGCGCCGCCCAAAAGGACGCCGGCTACTCGCAGAACGACGTCACCGGGCTAGCCGGCCTCGAGCTCCAGTACGAAAGCCAGTTGCGCGGCACGCCCGGCCAGGAGACGGTCGCCCTCGACAGCAGTGGCCAGATCATCCCAGGGTTGACGACGGCCGTCACGCCCCCCATTCCCGGGGACTCTCTGACTCTGACCATCAGCAGTAAGGAGCAGTACCTGGCCTACAACGCCCTCCTGTGGGGGATCGAGGCCACCAAGGACAAGATGGGTGGCGTCATCATCGTCGAGAACCCGCAGAACGGCCAGATCCTGGCCATGGTCAGCCTGCCGGGCTACGACAACAACATGTTCGCCGAGGGCATCAGTCAGGCCCAATACCAGGCCATGCTCAACGACCCGGCCATGCCGCTGGTCAACAAGGCCGTCAGCGAGCAGTACCCGCCCGGTTCGACCTACAAGCTGGTCACCGGGACGGCCGGGCTCCAGGGAGACCCGCTAACCGGTCAACCACCGTCGATCACAGCTACCAGCACGATCTTGTCGCAGCCTTACATTCAGGTCGGCAACGAGCGGTTCTATGAATGGAACAAGATCGGCTGGGGGCCGCTGAACATCCTCAAGGGCCTGGCAAACTCGAGCGACACCTTCTTCTACCAGCTGACACAGAAAATCGGCCTGCAATCGCTCACCGACTGGGCGAAGCTGTATGGGTTCGGAGCGCCGACCGGGATCGATCTACCCAACGAGGCGGCCGGCATTGTGCCGGATAACGTGTGGAAGCAGGCCGCGTACGGGCCCGGCCAGACGATGTACCCAGGCGAGGTCCTGCAGGCGGGCATCGGGCAGGGCTACGACGCCGCCACGCCACTGCAGCTTCTGAACGCGTACTGCGCTCTGGCCAATGGCGGGAATCTGTGGCAGCCGACCGTGGTCAAGTCCATCACGGCCCCGGACGGTACCGTGACGCCTGTAACGCCGACCATGATCCGCAAGATCCCGGCCTCGGCGCAGACGCTGGAAACAATGCGTCAGGCAACGCGGGAGGTCGTGCTCATCCGCCACACCTACGACATGGTCGACCTCCCGATCATGGTCGCCGGAAAGACCGGCACCGCCGAGTTCGGCACGGCGGTAAGAGGGCAGCTGCCGTACCACGAGTGGTTCGTGGGGTACACGCCAGCCAACGAGAAAACCGGCAGCTTCGACGGCACCGACTCCCAGCTGGCTGTGGTCGCCTTCCTCTACGGTGCCGACTCCTGGGGTGACGTCGCCACCGAGATCGTGAAGTACTACCTGTGGGAGCACTACGGCTTGAAAGGCAGTCCCCTCAACCAGAGCCTTCCTGGGCACGTGAACCTGTGGGCCTCCAAGATTACCAACAACTACAACGTCACGGCCAACAACCACTGATCGAAACGACCGATTCATGAACATCTTCCGCTCGGAGCCGATGAGGGTCCGGTCTTGGGCTCCCAAGGCCGCGTCGCTGACGTGGCGCCTCTACGACTTCCAGCTGACGACCTACGCGGTCCTTCTTCTGTTGTTCGGTCTTGCCATGGCCTACAGCAACAGCGTGGGGGCCACGCACACGACCCTGTCTCCGGGGTCCCCCTTTGTTCGCTACTTGATGTGGTCCGTTATCGCCATCGTAGTGTTCCTGATTGCCACGATATTCGACTACAGGTGGCTCCGGACCTTCGCCTGGCCGATCTACCTCCTGAATGTCGGACTGCTGATCGTCACGCTGCGGTTCGGATCCAGCACGGGCAATGCCGGCACGTCGGCCCGCTGGATCGTGATCGCCGGGTTCCAACTCCAGTTCAGTGAGCTTGCCAAGATCCTGATGATCATCGTGTTCGCCGCATTTCTGGCGGGCCGTGAGGCGAAGGTGAAGTCCGTCTGGACTGTGATCGGGGCGATCATCATCCTTGTGCCGCCGTGGATTCTGGTCATGCTCCAGCCCGACCTCGGAACGTCGCTGGTGCTGGTGGGGACCCTTGCCGGCATGTTGTTCATGTCCGGGGTCAGCCTGCGCTGGCTCGGAACGTTGGCCGCCGCGGTTGTCGGCGCCATCCCCTTTGTATGGCAGAGACTCGTCCCCTACCAGCAAGCGCGGCTCCTGGCCTTGCTCAATCAGGGTCAGGATCCGCGAGGCAGTGGATACCAGCTTATTCAGGCCGAGCACGCGGTGAACGCGGGCGGTGCCTGGGGCAAGGGCCTCACCAACGGCACCGTGCTGCTGCCAGTACAGACGACCGACTTCGTGTGGGGCGTCCTGGCCGAGGAGCTCGGGTTCTTCGGCTCGATGGTCGTCCTGGCGCTCTTCGTCGCCTTGATGTGGCGCCTGCTCGTCTGCTCGTGGCGCTCGAACGACCAGTTCGCCTTGCTCCTGGGTTGCGGCCTGGCGTCGATGATGCTGTTCCAGGTCTTCGTCAATGTCGGCATGGTGCTCGGCCTGGTGCCCATCACCGGCATCCCTCTGCCCTTCATCACCTACGGCGGCGCGTCCCTGGTGAGCGTGATGGGCGGCCTGGGGGTCCTGCAAAGCACCAACCTGAGACGCGAGCCACCCGCCTGGTAGGGCGCCGGCGGTAGTCTGCGCACGGCAGCGATACGCACGACCGGGGGACCCCTCGAGACTCCACCCGCCGTTGCCCGGCGAGGCCGCCGCGCGTAGACTCGGCCACTCCACGCCGATCCATCGTCTTGGGCCGGCGACCCCGGCCCGGGGTCGCCCGCCCAACCCGTCACGAGCAATGACCACGATCCCGCCCGCCGACCCAACGCCGCCCGCTACCGACCCGAGTGGGCCGCAGCACGCCCCATCGCCGCTCCCGCCGCTTGCGGTGGAGCGGGTGCTGGGCCGCGTCCGCAAGCCCGGCCGCTACGCCGGCGGGGAATGGAACTCCGTCCAGAAAGACTGGGCGTCCGTCGCGCTGAAGTGGTGCTTCGCCTATCCCGACCTGTATGAGATCGGGATGAGCAACCTCGGCCTGCGGATCCTCTACGAGGTCCTGAACGACCGGCCCGATCGACTGGCCGAACGTTGCTTCGCGCCCGACGTCGACCTGCAGGCCCAGCTTCGATCGGCTCGGCTGCCACTGTGGAGCCTGGAGACCAGGCGGGCCCTGCGCGACTTCGACGTCCTTGGCGTGAGTCTCGGCTACGAGCTCACGTACACGAACCTGCTGGACATGCTCGACCTGGGCGGCGTGCCGCTGACGACCGAGGAGCGGACGGAGGCCGACCCGCTCGTAATCGCCGGAGGCTCGAGCGTGCTCAATCCCGAGCCCATCGCCGATAGCCTCGACGCCGTTCTGCTGGGCGAGGGCGAGGAAGCGGTCCTGGAGATCAGCGACGCCCTGGAGCGGATGGGCTGGCCTCGCCGGCTCGGTCCCGCCGGAGAGTGGCGCCGGGGAGTGGCCCGTGCCGACGCCCTCATGGCGCTCGCCAACATCCCGGGCGTCTACGTACCTTCTCTCTATCGCCCGCACTACAACTCGGACGGAACCTTCGCCCGGCTGGAGGCGCTTGCCGCGGAGGCGCCGCCGCAGATCATCGGCCGCATCGCCGCCGACTTCGAAACCGAAGTCCACGGCATCCGCCAGCTCGTGCCCAACATCGCCATCGTCTTCGACCGCGCCCAGCTGGAGGTGATGCGCGGCTGCACTCGAGGCTGCCGCTTCTGCCAGGCCGGCATCAACTACCGGCCGCTCCGGGAGCGCGCTCCGGACGTGGCGGTCGCGGCCGCCCAGTCGATCCTCAAGTCGACCGGCTACGAGGAGATCGGCCTGACCAGCCTGTCGACCGCCGACTACACGTACGTCAACGAGGTCGCCACGACCCTCCACCGCCTGCGCCCCCAGGCGACCGTTTCCCTGCCAAGCACGCGCGTGGATGCCTTCACCGTGGAGCTGGTCGACGCAATCGTCCTCAACGGCCGGCGCGGCGGGTTCACCTTTGCGCCGGAGGCGGGCAGCCAGCGGCTGCGAGACGTCATCAACAAAGGAGTCAGCGACGAGGAGATCGCTCGCTGCGCCGAGCTCGCCTTCCGTCGAGGCTGGAGCGCCCTCAAGCTCTACTTCATGATCGGGCTGCCGGGCGAAACGATGGACGACGTCCTGGCGATCGCCGACATCTGCCGGCGGGTTCTGCAGGTCGGCCGGCAGTACCACGGCGGCAAGGCCCAGGTGAAGGCGAACGTTTCGACCTTCGTGCCAAAGGTTGCGACGCCGTTCATGTGGTCCGGTCAGGACACGACCGCCGAGATCGAGGCCAAGGTCGCCGCCCTGCGCAAGGCTATGCGCGGTGGGGGTTTGGACCTGCGCTGGAGCGAGCCGCGGAGCTCCATCCTGGAGGCTGCGCTGGGGCGGGGTGATCGCCGGCTCAATGCCGTCGTGCGGCGGGCATGGCGTAAGGGGGCTCGCTTCGATGGCTGGGACGAGCACTTCAGCTACGAGCGCTGGCAGGCGGCCTTCGAGGAGGAGGGGCTCGACCCGGCCTGGTATGCGCAGCGCGACATCCCGTTGAACGAAGCGCTACCGTGGGACCACCTCAGCTGCGGCGTGACCCGGGAGTTCCTGGCCCGTGACTACCGCCGTGCGCTCTCGGGCAAGAGCGCGGCTGACTGCCACTGGGGTCCGTGTTACAACTGTGGCGTGCCGGCGGCGACGGGATTCGAATGCCAGACCGGTGAGCAGGGTCCTCGAGCGCTGCTGGTGCGGCCGGAGACCGGCGAGACCGAGCCAGGCGACGGCGTGGCGGCCGAAACTAGGATGGGCCGCTGGCGCTATGTCGGGCCGCCGGGCGATCCGCGCCGGCAGGGTGCGGTGGACGGCGCGGCCGAACGCGGCAACGGCGCGGCCGAACGCGGCAACGGCGCGGCCGAACGCGGCAACGGCGCGGCCGAACGCGCCGGGCCCGAGGCCGCGGCAATCTCGTGGCCATACAACCTCATGGGGACGAAAGTGCAGTCGAAGAGCGCAGGACTCTCGGGTCTGGCGTCGCTGGTGGAGGCGGCCGGCGGCGAGTCCACGGGGTGAATCTGACAAGCCTCCAGTCCATCGCGACCACCGCGACCACAGTTGCCAAAGCGACCGCCGCCACGGCCACAGGCGCCGATACCGGCGACACGACCCTCGAGCTGATCCGCCTGTTCGTCCTTCTGGTCGGCGCGGCCGCGCTCGTGACACTCCTGGCTCGCCGCATCAACCTGCCGTACACGGTCGCGCTCGTGGCTTTCGGGATGGTCGCGGGCGCGCTCTTCTCACCGCTTCGAGTCGAGATCACGCCCCAGCTGGTGCTGGTGGTCCTGCTGCCGGCCCTGATCTTCGAAGCCTCGTACCAGATCGACTTCGGCAAGCTGCGCCCGTCGTTGCTGGGCGTCTCTCTGCTGGCCGGGCCCGGGGTGCTCGTGAGCGCCGGGCTCGTGGCGCTCTTCTTACACCTGGGCGCCGGGCTGGCGCCGGACCAGGCCTTCGTAGTGGGGGCGATGCTGGCCGCCACCGACCCGGCCGCGGTGATCGCCACGTTCAAGCGGCTGGCCTCGCCGCGGCGGCTGGCGACTCTCATCGAGGCGGAGAGCCTCTTCAACGACGGCACCGGCATCGTCGCTTTCACGATCGCGGTCAGCTTCGTGACCAGCGCGACCTCTCCTACCCCACTGGAGACGGGCCTGACGTTCGTGTCGGTCGTGGCCGTCAGCGCCGCGATCGGGGCGGTCACGGGCTGGACGGCCTCTCGAATTCTCCCCAACGTCGGCGACCACCTGATCGAGATCAGCCTCTCCGTCGTGCTTGCCTACGGCACTTACCTGACCGCGGACGCAATTCACCAGTCCGGCGTGATCGCCACCTCGGTGGCGGGGATCGTCCTGGGCAACTACGGCCGGCGCCTCGGGCTCTCGCAGCGAACTGAGGAGGCGCTCGACACGGTCTGGGAGTTCGTCGCCTTCCTGGCCACGGCATTCGTCTTTCTCGTGGTCGGGTTCGCGATCTCGCTGCGGTCGCTGGCCGACGTGGCAGTCCCGATCGCGTGGGCGGTAGCGGCGACCTTTGCAGGCCGCGCGATCATCGTCTACGGCTTCCTCGGGGCGCTGCGGCAGCTGCGCCAGCGGCGGTCGAATGGCCGACGAGGGGCGGTCGAAACGCCCGACTCCGCGGACGACCGCGGTCGCGACGAAGGCGATCTCCCGGTCGACTGGTTGCACGTCATCTACTGGTCGGGGCTGCGCGGGGCGGTCTCGACGGCCCTGGCGCTCTCGCTTCCGGCCGATCTGCCGAACCGGTCGCTGCTCCAGGGGATCACGTTCGGTGTCGTCCTGTTCACCCTGCTGGTTCAGGCGACGACGGCCGAGCTCGTGGTAGACCGCTGGGGACGCAAGCCGTCCCATCCGCCGAAGTCGAAGGCGAAATCGAAGGCCGCTGAACCGGCGGTCGAACCCGCGCTCGAACTGAAGGCCGAACTAACAGCCGAGCCGAAGGCCGAACCCACAGCCGAACCGAAGGCTGCCGGCGTCTCCGCGGTCGAACAGCAGGCCGAACCGGCGGCTGAGCGAGCCGCTTTGGGGCAGTCGGGCCAATGAGCGAGTCGAAGCAGCGCTGGCGGATCGTCTTCGCCCGCGACGACGACGCCAGGTTCCTGTCGCATCTGGACGCCATCCATCTCTGGGAGCGGGCTTTCCGTCGCGGCGAGATCCCCGTGGCCACCAGCGAGGGCTTCAGCCCCCGGCCCCGGCTCGTCTTCGCCGCACCATTGCCTCTGGGGATGCTGGCCGAGCATGAGTTTGCCGATCTCTTCCTCGCGGAGCGGCTGACCCGCTCCGACCTCCGCACCCGCCTCGCGGATGGGATGCCGCGCGGCTATCGCCTCATCGATCTCCGCGACGAATGGGTCGGCGGGCCGGCCGTGGCGACGCGGCTGGTCGCGGCCGACTACCGCATGACCCTGCTGGGCGTGGCAGCCGACCCGCTGGAGGATGCCGCCCGCAGGCTCCTGGCCGCGACCGCGCTGCGCCGCGAGAAGCGCCGCGAGAAGAAGGTCACCGCCTACGACCTGCGGCCGCTCCTGCTCGATCTGCAAGTTCGCCCGCCCGATGCCACGGCCGGGGCCATGGCTGCCCCGGATCTCGCGGCCGCCGGCCTGTGGATGCGTCTCCGCCACAGTCAGGAGCTGGGCAGCGGTCGCGCCGATGAGGTCGTCGCCGCCGTCGCCGACGAGCTCGGACTGACCACCATCGCTCCGCCTGGGTCGGGGGAGGCTGGGGCCGAAGAGGAAGCCGAGCCGGGCCGGTCGATCGAGCCTTTGCCCGGGCAGCCGACTCTCGAGATTGTTCGACCGGTTCGCGAACGTCTCTGGCTTTCGGACGAGCTGGCTCTCTGAGCGGCGCGGGCGGCGTCTGCAGATTAGGTCGTAGCCGGCGCGCAACCCACGGTGGACCCTATTTCGCGTTTGACGCGAGGGGGCTCGGGCCGTAAACTCGCACTTCGCGCCCCGGCCAGTCCGGGGGCGTATTCGTGTCATGCACCGTGGGCGGACGCCCCGTCCACCTTCCCGAGGACCCATGTACGCAGTCATCGAGACCGGCGGCAAGCAGTACAAAGTCGAGCTCGGCACCGAGCTCGAGGTGGAGCTGCTCGATGTCGAGCCGGGCCAGGAGATCAACCTCGAGCGCGTCCTGCTGGTCGCGGACGGCGAGAAGACGGCGATCGGTCAGCCCGTAGTGGCGGACGCGACAGTCAGCGCTCGCGTCCTGCGCCGGGACCGCGGCGAGAAAACCATTTCGTTCAAGTACCGGCCCAAGGCTCGCCGCCGCGTCAAGAAGGGGCATCGCCAGGAGCTGACGGTCCTCAAGATCACCGAGGTTCGGCTGGGCTCCAAGAGCGCCGCGGCCGAGGCCAAGGTCGTCGAGGCTCAGGCCGAAGCCGATCGCCAGAAGGTCGCCAAGGCAGCGGCCCGGCAGGCCGCGGAAGACGCTGCCCTCGCCGAGAAGCTCAAGGCGCGCGATGAGGCAGCCGCCGCAGCCGCCCCCAAGAAGGGAGCCCCGGCCAAGGCCGCCCCCAAGGCCAAGGCCGAGAAGACCGACAAGGCCGCCGCTCCAGAGAAGCCCACCAAGGCGGCCCCCAAGGCCGCCGCCGAGAAGACCGACAAGGCGGTTGCTTCGCCCAAGCGCCCCTCTCGGACCAAGAAGGACGAATAGAGATGGCCCACAAGAAGGCAGGCTCGAGCTCGAAGAACGGCCGCGACAGCGTCGGCCAGCGTCTCGGCTGCAAGGCCGGCGACGGCCAGTTCGTGACCGCCGGGTCGATCATCGTCCGGCAGCGCGGCATGACCTTCAAGGCCGGCTCCAACGCCGGTCTGGCGCATGACTACAGCGTCTTCGCGAAGGTCGACGGAACCGTGCACTACGAGCACGACACTCGGACCAAGAAGCGAATCAGCGTCGAGGCCCTGGCGGGCGAGTAGCCCGCGGGACACATCCTGCGGCCGGCTCCCGCCGACCGCATATCGGACGACCACCGGCGGGAGACCGTTCGGAAGGCGCCCGGGAGAACAGATGAAGCCGAAGATCCACCCGAAGTACCAGCAGGCGACCGTGCTCTGCGCCTCGTGCAAGACGACCTTCGAGGTCGGCTCGACCAGGCCGGAGCTGCGCGTCGACGTCTGCAACAGCTGCCATCCGTTCTTTACGGGCAAGCAGATGATCCTCGACACCGCGGGTCAGGTCGAGCGCTTCCAGCGCCGCCTCGAGCGCACCCAACGCGCCTAGCCGGCGCGGGGCGCAGCACCTGCCGCGCCAGTTTCGCCACTGCGGTTTCAGCCCGTCTCGGTGCCGTGCGTTGGCCTGCCCTCCGCCGGCGGGTGGGCGCCTCACGGTTGCTCGGCTAGACTTCCCCCATGGCACGCTATCACTACGGCGGCCAGGCGCTCATCGAAGGCGTCCTGATGCGCGGCCGCGATGCACTCGCGGTCGCCCTGCGGCACCCCGACGGTTCGATCGTCTGGGCCACCGAACGGCTCGATCTGGGGCTGCGCGCGCGTCGGGCGATGCGCCTGCCGTTCGTTCGCGGGCTCGTCGTTCTGTATGACACGCTCGTGACCGGAACGCGCTGGCTCGTTCGCTCCGCCACTCTCCAGGCGCTGGCCGCGGAAGAGGCCGAGCGGAAGGGCGCGAGTGGGGCGGGAGGCGTGGCCGGCGCGGCCGGGGGAGCGGGCGGCGCGGCCGGGGGAGCGGGCGGCGCGGCCGGGACGCTGCTGCATTCGATCGTGCGGCTGCCACTCGTACCGATCCTCGGGGCGGCATCCGACGAAACGCCGGGTTCCGCGGACGCCGGCTCGGGCTCGAGCTACACGGATCCTGACGCGAGGCCGCCCGAGCCAGAGGCGCCCGGTGCAGAGGAAGGCCTGGGCAAGGGCTACGCCGTCGCGGTCGGCGGCATGCTCGTTGTCGCGCTGGCTTTCGGCGTAGGGATCTTCTTCCTGCTGCCACTCTTCCTCGCCCAGGCGACCGTCGGTCGCGTGGATCAGGGATTCGGGCTGCAGCTATCCGAGGGCCTGATCCGGGTCATCATCTTCATCGGCTATCTGCTGCTGGTGTCGCGGGCGCCCGACGTGCGGCGCACGTTCCAGTACCACGGCGCCGAGCACATGTCGATCCACACCCTCGAGGCCGGCGATCCGCTGACCGTTGCGGCGGCCCGCAAGTACCCCACCGCGCATCCGCGCTGCGGCACCGAGTTCCTCGTCGTCGTCCTGATCATCTCGATCCTGGCCTTCGCAGTCGTCGGCAAGTTGTCGCCGGTGTGGCTGGTCGTGTCGCGCGTCCTACTGATCCCAGTCATCGCCGCCGTCAGCTACGAGCTGCTCCAGCTCGGCGCGCGTCACCGCAGCCACGCCCTTGTACGCTGGCTGTGGTCGCCGGGGATCTGGGTCCAGATGATCACCACCAGCCAGCCCAGCGACGACATGATCGAAGTCGCGCTCGTCTCCCTCCAGCGCGCCCTCGTCGCGGACGGGAACGAGATCCCGGAGGGCAGCACCGTCCTGGCGTGCCGGCCGCTCTCGGCGGCCGCGGACCTCGGCGCGGGCGGCTCCGAGGCGGTCGGCGGGGCTGGTGGCGCGGGCGGCTCGGAGGCGGCCTCATGATCGACTCCAAGCTCGTCGAGATCGCGGCCCAGTACGACGCCATGAACGCCGAGCTGCTCCAACCCGAGACGGCGTCGGACCCGGCCGCGCTCAAGCGTCTGGGCAAGGAGCTGGCCCAGATCGAGCCCGTCGTCACTGCCTGGCGCGACCTCAACGCCGTCCGCAAGGAGCTCGCCGAGGCGCTGGAGATGCGCGACTCGGGCGACGAGGAGATGCACGACCTGGCCCAGGACGAGGTCCGAAAGCTGGAGGCGCGCCAGACCGAGCTGGTCGAGCGGCTCCGCGTTCTGCTGCTCCCGCGCGACCCCAACGACGAGAAGAGCGTGATCCTGGAGATCCGGGCCGGCACGGGCGGCGACGAGGCGAAGCTCTTCGCGGCCGAGCTGCTGCGGATGTATTTGCGCTACGCCGAACGCCATCGCATGCCGGCCGAGGTCCTGAACGCGGACGAGAACGGCATCGGCGGAATCGGTGAGGCCATCGTTGAGATCTCCTCCCGGGGCGCCTACAGCCGGCTCAAGTTCGAGGCGGGCGTCCACCGCGTCCAGCGCATCCCCGTGACCGAGTCGAGCGGCCGCATCCACACCTCCACGGCGACCGTGGCAGTCATGCCGGAGGCCGAGGAAGTCGACATCGAGATCGATGAGAAGGACATTCGCGTCGACGTCTACCGCTCCACCGGCCACGGCGGGCAGTCGGTCAACACGACCGACTCGGCTGTGCGAATCACGCATATGCCGTCAGGTCTCGTCGTCGCCATCCAGGACGAGAAGAGCCAGATCAAGAACAAGGCCAAGGCTATGGCCGTGCTGCGCAGCCGCCTGCTCGATCGCGAACGGGCCAAAGCTGCCGCGACGGAGTCGGCGCTGAGGCGGAGCATGGTCGGCTCGGGCGAGCGGTCCGAGAAAGTCCGGACCTACAACTTCCCCCAGGACCGGCTGACCGATCACCGCATCGGGCTCGACCTGCACAACTTGCCCGGGGTCATGGACGGCGACCTCGACAAGCTGATCGACGCGCTGAGCAACACGTACCAGGCCCAGCTGCTCGCGTCGCTTGGCGACGGGTCGCAGGCGTGACGGGCGTGTCGCGCGGGCGGCGCGCGCGGTACCGGTCGCGGCGGTAGCGGCGGGACCGACATGGCGACAGTGGGCGAGCTCCTGCATTCGGGCACGGCGCGGCTCCGCAAGGCCGGGTCGGAGAGCGCGCGCCTGGACGCCGACCTGCTGCTGGGCTGGGCCGTCGGAGCCGAACGCACGGCCTTGCTCGCGCACCCGGAAGCGCCTGTCGGAGTCGACGCGGCGGCCGCGTTCGAGGCCGCGGTGGTTCGGCGCGAGGCCGGCGAGCCCGTGGCCTACATCCGCGGGCTCAAGGAGTTCTACGGGCTGGCATTCGGCGTGGATCGGAGGGCGCTGATCCCCCGGCCAGAGACCGAGCTTCTCGTCGCCGAGGCCGAGCGGGAAGTGGCCTGGCGGCTGACGTCGGCGCCGCGGCCGGCCGGAACGCCCGATGTGCGGGTCGTGGACGTGGGTACGGGCTCCGGCGCGGTCGCGATCGCGCTGGCAACCCTGTTGCGGCGAAGGCGGATGCTCCCCGAGGTCTCGATTCTGGCGGTCGATTGCTCGGTCGATGCCCTGAACCTGGCGCGGGAGAATGCCGTCGCGCACGCTGTCGCGGACGAGGTCGAATTCCGCGAGGCGGACCTGGTGCCGGCTGCCGAGCCGCCGTTCGATCTGATCCTGGCGAACCTGCCCTACATTCCATCGGCCGAAATCGAGCGACTGCCGGTCGCCGCCTCGTTCGAGCCTCGGACGGCTCTCGACGGCGGGCCTGACGGGCTGGCCGTCATCCGACGCATGTTGGCCGCCCTCCCTTCGGCGCTTACTCCGGAGGGAACCGCGCTGCTGGAAATCGGGTTCGACCAGGGCCCGGCGATCGAGCAGGCGGTCGCCGGGTTGCCAGGGCACTGGTCGTGCCGGGTCCAGGCCGATCTTTCGGGGCGACCTCGCCTGGCCAGCATCGAGCGGACTGCCGTCCATTCGACCGCCGTTGACTCGACCGGCGCACATTCGACCGGACCGGGTCCGACCTATCCGGGCAGCACAGGAGCCCGCTGATGCCCGATCCCGTCCAGCCGGTCCGCCTGATCGCCCTCGACATCGACGGCACTCTCGTCGACGCGGACCTGGCCATCGGCGAGCGCACCCTCGCGGCCATCGGAGAAGCCATGCGGCGGGGGATCGCCGTCTCGCTCGTCACGGGCCGGATGGCCGCCAGCGCCATGCCCTTCGCCGAGACGCTCGGCCTCACAGGCCCGCTCGTGGCCCAGCAGGGCGCGCTGATTCGGGCCATGCCGGCGTCGGGCTCCCGCGGCCTGGGCCGGCTGCTCTATCACCGGCCGCTCCGCCCCGAGGTCACGATGGAGATCGTGCGCTGGTGCCGGGAACGGGGCCTGGTGCCGCACTTCAATCACCTCGAATGGATGGTCGTCGCCTCGAACGAGGAGCGCCTCGAGGATTACCGCCTGTTCGTGGGCGATCGCCTGCGCATCGTGCCGGACATCATGGCCCGGGCGGCGCACCCGGTCACGAAGGTCGTGGCAATCGGCGAGGGCGAGCACTCGCTGGACATCCTGGCCGCGGGGCGGGCACATTTCGCCGGGCGCGCGGAAGTCACGCTGAGCCACCCGCGCTTCCTGGAGTTCCTGGCGCCGGGTGTCTCCAAGGGCGCGGCGATCCGCTGGCTGGCGCGGCGCCTCGGCGTCCCACTTTCGCAGGCCATGGCCATCGGCGATCAGTACAACGATCTCGAGATGATCGGCGAGGTGGGCCACGGAGTCGCGATGCCGAGCGCTCCGGCGGCCGTCCAGACCGTGGCGCGGTTCGTGGCGCCGCCGGTCGGCGAGGAAGGGGCGGCGCAGATGATCGAGCGGATCGCGCTGGACGGCTGGCGGGCGCCGCTCGACGCCTCCGGGCCGCGGCGAGTTATCGAAGTGGAGCGGCGATGACGGCCCGGCTGCTCCCCGACGACGAAGCCGGGCGTGCGTCCGCGATCGAAGTCTTGCGGGCCGGCGGCCTCGTGGCGATGCCCACCGACACGGTTTACGGCGTCGGCGTTGCGCTGGATGCGGAGGACGGCCTGCCGCGGCTGTTCGCGGCCAAGGATCGGCCACTCGATCGGGCCATCGTCCTGCTGGTGGCCGACATCGAGCAGGCGGCTTCGGTGGGCGTCCTATCGGGGGCTGCCCGGCTGCTGGCCGAACGGTTCTGGCCCGGCGGCCTGACTCTCGTCCTGCCTCAGGTTCCCGGCGCCAGGCTTCCCGCTGTGCTCACCGCCGGAGCGGCTACGATCGGCGTCCGGCTGCCCGACCACGAGTCCCCTCGCGCCCTCGCTCGAGCTCTCGGCCCGCTGCCGGTCACCTCGGCCAACCTCTCGGGCTGGCCCGACGCCCGCGACGCCACCGAGGTTCTGGCCCAGCTGGGCGCGCACATCGACCTGGTCCTGGACGGCGGCCCAGCCCGCGGAGGCACCCCCTCCACCGTGGTCGACTGCTCCGGTGACCGGCCGCGCATTCTCCGTTCTGGCGCCATCGCGCCTGATGGCCTCTTGGCGACCCTCGACGCTGCCGGCTTCGCCCACGAGACTGACGGGTAGGAGCCGATCCCGAAGCCACTCGCTGGCAGCGGTCGCATCGGACGTAAGCACACTCGCCCACACTGGGGTCCCTTCTCCCCGGTGGGAGAATCCGCCCAGAGACGGGCTCTGACACGCGGTCCACACCCTGGGCGGCCAGGATCGCGTCGAGCCAGTGGCGAGACCGACCCGCGGGATCGTGGCACGAGGACCTCTCGCCCGGCCCGACGCTGGGCTGACGCGAGCCTTGGCTGCCCCGCGTGCCATCACCGCCGGGCGGTCGCCAGCGTCTCAATGCGGTTCAGGAACTGAGCCGGATTGGGGGAGAGATGGACAAGGCCGAAGGATCTTCCGGCGGTCGCCGGAGCTACGCCAGAGTTGGGCGGCTGATGGCCGTCCTGTTGATCGGGGCGAGCCTCGCCGCCTGCGCCGCTGCGACGGGAACGCCGAGCCCGATAGATAGGCCCACTCCGTCCACCACCGCGTCGCCGACTCCCGAGCCGACTCCCACCGCGTCACCCACGACGACACCTGGCTTCAGTCCGACCGGCTCGATGACAACCGGTCGCGAGTCGCACACCGCCACGTTGCTCTCCGACGGCCGCGTCCTGATCGCCGGAGGCTACGACAGATCAACAGGATGGCCTCTCGCCTCGGCCGAACTGTACGACCCCAAGACAGGCTCGTTCAGCCCGACCGGCTCGATGGCTACCGCTCGCTGGGACTACACCGCCACTCTGCTCCCCGACGGCCGCGTCCTCATCGCCGGAGGCTACGACGGATCAACGCCTCTCGCCTCGGCCGAGCTGTATGACCCCAAGACAGGCAGGTTCACCGCGACCGGTTCGATGGCTACCACTCGCACAGACCACACCGCCACGCTGCTCCCCGACGGCCGCGTCCTGATCGCCGGAGGCTACGGCCGATCAACAGTTCTCGCCTCGGCCGAGCTGTATGACCCCAGGACAGGCTCGTTCAGTCCGACCGGCCCGATGGCTACCGCTCGCGAGTTGCACACCGCCACGCTGCTCCCCGACGGCCGCGTCCTGATCGCCGGAGGCTTCGGCGAATCGCCGTATCTCGCCTCGGCCGAGCTGTATGACCCCAAGACAGGCTCGTTCAGCCCGACCGGCTCGATGGCTACCGCTCGCGAGTTGCACACCGCCACGCTGCTCTCCGACGGTCTCGTCCTGATCGCGGGAGGTAACGATAGTTGGTACTCAACAACGTCCACGTCTTTCGCCTCGGCCGAGCTATACGATCCCAAGACAGGCTCGTTCAGCCCGACCGGCTCGATGGCTACCGCTCGTAGCTACCACACCGCCACGCTGCTCTCCGACGGTCTCGTCCTGATCGCGGGAGGTACCGACGGATCAACGTGGCTCGTCTCGGCCGAGCTGTATGATCCCAAGACAGGCTCGTTCAGCCCGACCGGCTCGATGACAACCGGTCGCGCATTCCACACCGCCACAGCGCTCCCCGACGGCCGCGTCCTAATCGCCGGAGGCGACGCATTTCCGTCTACCGCCTCGGCCGAGCTGTACCAGCCGTAGGCTGGGTGCAGCCAACACGAGTCCGGCAACCCGGGTCGACGCGCTCCCCTCTGGGGTGCATTGGCGCACACTCGCCCACGCTGGCGCTCTGTCGCATCGGGCCTGCTACTCGCTGAGCCAGAGTGCGATGTCGCCCGCAGAGGGAATGCGCCCGTAGCTCACGACCTTGCCGTCGATCACCAGGCCTGGCGTGCTCATGACGCCGTAGGCCGCGATCCGACCGTAGTCGGTGACCTTGACGACCTCCGCCTCGATGCCAGCCATGACGACCGCCTCGCGGGCGTTGGCCTCGAGCCGCTTGCAGTTGGCGCAGCCGGGACCCAGTACCTCGATCTTCTTCACGACGAGAAAGTCCTTTCCGAATCAGACGATGAGGAAGTTGAACAGGTAGCCGATGAACAAGATCCCGATCGTCACCGTCGCGGCGAAGGCGGCGATCAACGGCCAACGAATGACGCGGCGCAGGATGATGAACTCGGGCAGGCTGATGGCGGTGATCGCCATCATGAAAGCCAGGGTGGTACCCAGGGGCATCCCTTTTCCGAGGAGAGCCTGGACGATCGGGATCGTCCCCGCGGCGTTCGAGTAGAGCGGGATGGCGATCAACACGACGATCGGCACCGCGAGCGGGTTGGAGCGACCGCCGATGGCGGCCACCAGATCGGTCGGGGCGTAGCCATGGATGAGGGCCCCGATCCCGATCCCGATCAGCAGGTAGGGCGCGATCCGCCGGACGAGGTCCTTCGTGTACGCCCAGGCGTCGTGAATGCGGTCTTCCCACGTGAGCGGGGCCGCGACCAGTGTCACGCCCTTGCCCTGCAACGCCCAGACGTAGTCCTCCACATAGCGCTCCATGCCGAGCCTGCCGATGACGAGCCCGCCGACGATCGCCACGGTCAGTCCCGCGGCCATATAGACGAGCGCGATGCCGGGTCCGAAGAGGCCCCACAGCAGAACCAGGGCGACCTCGTTGACCATCGGTGAGCTGATGAGGAAGGCGAAGGTGACTCCCAGCGGAATGCCCGCCTCCACGAAGCCGATGAAGAGCGGCACTGCCGAGCAGGAGCAGAACGGGGTCACGATCCCGAACGAGGCCGCGCCCACGGTCCCGGTCATACGCCCTCGTCCGGCTAACGCCGCCCGGACTCGCTCCGGCGGGAAGAAGCCGCGGATCAGCGTCACAACGGTGATGATTCCGACCAGCAGCAGCAGCACCTTGGGCACGTCGAGCAGGAAGAAGGCAACGGCCTCGCCGAACTGGGATCCCCGCTCCAGACCGAGAACGCTGAAGGTCAGCCAGTCCGAGAGCGGCGCCTCGGCGAACCAGGCCACGAGCCAGGCACCGGCGGACACACCGACGGTAAGCCTCAGTGGGGGCTGGAACCGCCGGGCGGCGCCAAGGCGAAGCGTGGTCATCGCTTCGGTTCCAGAAGGGCCCCGAGCTGGGCAAACGCCGCCGCACAGGCGGCCTCGTCGCGCTCGTAGTACATGCGGCGGGTGTCCGCGGCCTGGCGCGACGCCCGGACGAGACCGGCCTCACGGAGACGGGCCAGGTGGTTGCTGACGTTGTTCGAGCGCTCGCCGAGAGCCGCCGCCAGCTCGCAGACACAGTGCGGCCCATCCCGCAGGATCGCCAGGATGGTGGCTCGATTGCGGTCGGCGAGCAAGACCGCGATGGCGAGGGGCGCCTCGACGTCGGGCGGGGCTAGCTCAAGCCGGAGTTCCGGCAGCGTCGGCGACGCGGGAGAGATCATGGGAGGGCGTCCAGTCGGATTGAGGGGTCGAGGCGAGGAACATCTCAGCGCATAGTGTGTCAGTCGTCGCTGAGATATCTGAGGGGCTAACGGCCCAACCTCGCGTGCCGAACGTACCCCTGCATGGCTCGTGGGCCACCGACAGGATCGGCAAGGGGCCGCTCGCCGTATTCGGCCGCCGGACACGCCGCCACGTCTGATCGGCGACAATAGGAGCGTCCCGGTCGATGGCGTCCCTCGTGAGGTGGCGATGGCAGCCGCGACGGGCAGGCGCAAGACCAGGAAGGAGCCACCAATGACGATCGCGCGACGAGAGGGGATCGCCTGGGCCCGGCTGGCCGATGTCGACCCCGAGCTGTGGGCGGCCATTCGCGGCGAGACCGATCGCCAGCGCTGGAAGATCGAGCTGATCGCCAGCGAGAACTACACCTTCGCCGCGGTGATGGAGGCGCAGGGCTCGTCTCTCACCAACAAGTACGCCGAGGGCCTGCCCGGCAAGCGCTACTACGGCGGCTGCGAGTTCGTGGACGTGGCCGAGCGACTGGCCCAGGATCGGGCGCTGGCCCTCTTCCCCGGCGCCGAGCACGTGAACGTCCAGCCCCACTCCGGCGCCCAGGCCAACATGGCCGCCTACCTCTCCGTCCTGAACATGGGCGACAAGATCCTGGGCATGAACCTGGCCCACGGCGGCCACCTGACCCACGGCTCGCCGGTCAACTTCAGCGGCAAGTGGTTCGAGGTCCATGCCTACGGCGTCGATCCGGTGACCGAGCAGATCGACTACGACGCCCTGGAGAAGCTGGCGGTCGAGGTTCGGCCCAAGATGATCGTGGCCGGCGCCAGCGCCTACCCTCGCATCATCGACTTCGAGCGTTTCGGCAGGATCGCCCACGGTGTCGGCGCCCTGCTGATGGTGGATATGGCGCACATCGCCGGTCTCGTGGCGGCCGGGCTCCACCCGACGCCGTTCGGCCACGCGGACATCGTCACGACCACCACTCACAAGACCCTGCGCGGCCCGCGCGGCGGCCTGATCTTCTGCCGCGAGGACCTTGGCAAGGCCGTCGACAAGAGCGTCTTCCCCGGCACTCAGGGCGGCCCTCTCATGCACGTCATCGCCGCCAAGGCCGTCGCCCTCAAGCTCGCTGCCACGGACGAATACCGCGACGACCAGCGCCGGACGATCGCCAACGCCAAGCTCCTGGCGGCCACTCTCACCGAGAAGGGCGCCCGCGTCGTCTCCGGCGGGACGGACAACCACCTCATGCTCGTCGACGTGACGCCGCTGGGCGTCACCGGCAAGGAGGCCGAGCACCTGCTCGACGAGATCGGCATCACGGTCAACAAGAACGCCATCCCGTTCGACAAGAACCCACCGAACACCGCATCGGGGATCCGCGTCGGCACGCCGGCCACGACGAGCCGCGGCTTCCGCGAGCCGGAGATGCGGCAGATCGGCGAGATCATCGTCACGGCCATCGTCGCCCGCGATGATCCGTCCGAACAGGCCAAGCTCTCGGCCCTGGTCCACGACATGTGCGCTCGCTTCCCCGTACCCGGCCTGGCCGAGGACTGAGCCGGATCCGCGCGGCCGCCGAAGCGGCAGGACTGCCGGGCTGGCCCCTTTCGGCGGCGCTTTCGGGGGGTTGAACGCCCCCGCAGGTCCGCTGCTACACTCACGGCGCCCTGCCAGGGAGACCGATGAACGATGTCGGGAAGGCGTCTGCGTACGTCGCCCTCTTCTCCGAAATCGCGTTCGTACTGCTGATCGCAGTGCTGGCCGGGGTGCTCGGTGGGTACTGGCTGGATCAGCGCCTGGGCACCGTCCCAGTCTTCGCGCTCATCGGGTTCGCGCTCGGGTGCGTCGCTGGGGCCGTCGCCTGTTGGCGGTTCCTCACCCGGTTCCTGGCCCAAATGGATGAAGACGACAAGGAATGACGCGGCTCCATGGCGGGCCGCAGGCTAACGCGGAGCTAGAGTGACAAGCGATCCGGACCCGGCGCCTGCCATGATCACGGAGAGCCTGGAACCGGCCACGCCGGCACAGGCACCGGTGGCTGCGCCCAAGAAGCGCGCACGCGGGATTCCGTTCAAGTTCCTGCTCCCCGCCGTCGTCGCTCTCGACATCCTGGCCGTCATCCTGGTGCCGCCCTTCCCCGAAGGCGGAACGCAGGGCCAGGCCTGCGGCTTCCCGTCCTGCTTCGTCCAGAGCGCGATTGAGCTGCCGCCGCCGGCGATCGTGTTCGACTTCTCGCCGGCCACGGCGCCCTCCCCGTTGCCGATGCTCTACTTCCACCCCAGCATCAGCTCCACGATCCTGACGATGTGGATCGTCATGGCTTTCATCCTGCTGCTGGCCTTCGTCGCCACGCGGCGCCTGAAGCTTGTTCCGGGCCGGCTGCAGAACGCCGTGGAGTGGGCCTACGAGTTCGGGCGGGACTTCGCGGTGGGTATCGGCGGCGAGGGAGCGGGCCGCTACTATCCGATCTTCGCCGCCTTTTTCGTGCTGATCCTGGTTTCGAATTGGAGCGGCCTGGTGCCGCCGATCGGCAAGATTCCGCAACTCCGGGCGCCCACCAGCGACGTCAACGTGACCATCGGCCTCGCGCTCACCTCTTTCGTGTTGTTCCAGGGTGAGGGTTTCCGGCGTCTCGGCGTGCGCGCCTACCTGGGCAAGTTCTTCCCGATCGGCGAGTTCCGCCACGGCATCGGGGCCGGGCTGCTGGCCCTGTACGTCGGGATCATCGAGCTCTTCCTGGAGTTCGTGAAGCCGGTAACGCTGGCCATGCGACTCTTCGGCAACATCTACGGCGGCGAGGTCGCCCTGGCCGTCATCTCGGCCCTGACCCTGGCGGTCGTCCCGGTAGCCCTGTACGGGCTCGAGGCGCTGCTGAACTTGATCCAGGCCCTCATCTTCTCGGTCCTGACCCTGATGTTCATCCTGATCGCCATCGAGGGTCATGAATCCGAGGAGCATCATCCGGCGGCAGCCGGCCAAACGGCACCAGACCACCAGGCGCCAGGTGGCGCCGACGAATCCCAGCCCGTGGCGGCCTGACCGCCAGCAATGCGACTGCCCGGCCGTCGGTCCGGGACAAGGAGGACATCTTCATGCTCGAGCACATCGGAGCCGGACTCGCAGCCATGGGCGTCATCGGCCCCGGCATCGGCATCGGCATCCTGGCCGGCATGTCCAGCAACGCCATCGGGCGCAACCCGGATGCAGCCGGCCAGATCCGCGGCCTGGCGATCATCCTGGCCGGCTTCGCCGAAGGCCTCGGCGTGCTGGCGATCGTCGTCGGTCTGCTGACCATCTTCATCAAGTAAGGCCGAGGTCACGGAGCGAGTCGAGTGAACCCCCTGGCGACAGCCGCCGCGACAGCCGCCGCGACGGTTGCGGCTTCGACGACGACGGCGGCGTCTGCGCCTGGCCTGTCGATCAACTTCTTCTGGGTCATCGTTGCGGCGCTCAACTTCCTCGTGTTCCTGGCCCTGATCTGGCGGTTCGGGTTCGATCCGATCGCGAACATCATGGCCCAGCGCAAAGCCCGCATCGACCAGGGGCTGGCCGACGCCGAGCAGGCTCGCAAGGATCGCGATGCCGGCGCAGCGGAGCGCGACCAGGCGATGGTGCAGGCGCGCCGCGAGGCTCAGGCCCTTGTCGCCTCGGCCCAGAAGTCCGCGCAGGAACTCCGCGACGCCGATATCGCCGCCACCCGTGAAGAGCTGGAGAGGCTCCGAAAGAAGGCGGCCTCGGATATCGTCGCGGAGCGCGACCGCGCCCTCGCCGATCTCCGCGCCCAGGTGGCCGACCTGGCGCTCCTCGCGGCCGGCAAGGTCGTGGGTGAGACCATGACCGATGCCCGCCAGCGACGCCTCGTCGAGGAGTTCCTGGCCGATCGCGCCGTCAACGGCGAGGGACGGACCAACTGATGCTGCGCATCGGCGCCGGGCGGCGCTACGCGGAAGCCGCTTTCGAGGTCGCGACGCGCGATGGGACCGTCGACGCGTGGGGGCGCGACCTGGCCTTTGCCGCCGGGCTGGCCCGCGACGAGCGGGTGGCCCGGGACGTCGACAGCCCGGCCGTGGCCTTCGGGCACCGGCGCAAGGCCGTCGAGCAGTTGCTTGGCGGCCGCGTCTCGCAGCAGGTTCTTAACCTCGCCCTGCTCCTCACGGAACGGGGCCGCTTCGCAATCCTGCCGTCGGTCAGCGCCGAGTACGATGCCCTGGTGCGCCAGTCACGGGGCATCGTCGCCGCAACGGTCACGACGCCCGAAGCGCTCTCTGGCGGGGAGCTGGCGGCGGTCCGGACTCGCGTGGAGCAGCTCGCCGGGAGCAAGGTAGAGCTGAGCACCGATACAGATCCGTCCCTCATGGGCGGGCTCACGGTCAGGATCGGGGATCGACTAATCGATGCCAGCGTTCGCGGCCGCCTCGAGCGGCTCCGCGGGCGGCTGGTCCAGGGAACAAGCTAGGCGCGGATGGCGTCGAACGGCGCTTCAGCGCCGGGCGACGCTCCGGGGCCTCCACGGCCGAACGGAGAAGGCATGGCCATCAGATCGGACGAGATCGTCAGCATCATCAAGAACACGATCGAGAACTTCGATCAGGGCGCCGAGTCGCGCAGCGTCGGCACCGTGGTCGAGGTCGGCGACGGCATCGCCCAGATCTACGGCCTCTCGGGCGCCCTTTCGTCCGAGCTGCTCGAGTTCCCAGGCTCGGTCATGGGCATGGCCCTCAACCTCGAAGAGGAGACCGTCGGTGCGGTCATCCTGGGCGACCCCGAGAAGATCAAGGAAGGCGATACGGTCAAAACGACTGGTCGCGTGGTCGAAGTCCCGGTCGGTCCGGCGCTCATCGGCCGCGTCGTCGATCCGCTCGGCCGGCCGCTCGACGACAAGGGCCCTATCGCCGCCGCCCGGACCCGCCCGGTCGAGCGCATCGCCCCTGGCGTCATCACCCGCCAGGGCGTCGACACGCCGGTCCAGACCGGCATCAAGGCGATCGATGCCCTGATCCCGATCGGGCGCGGCCAGCGCGAG